>JANNCJ010000011.1:0-4275 GCA_031386485.1 bacterium | reverse complement strand
TGACTTTAACAATTATTGTAAAGTTGTAAACAATCAATATTATTGTAATCTTAATGGTCGTACATATGGTAATCCATCAGATTATAACTTCTATTGTAAAAATGTAAGTTATACTCATAGAGTAGTAACTACAATACCAACTAATATCGGACAAACTAGCGCTACATGTAATGCAGTCGCAATGATGGGTGGTAATGTAAATAGTACAGGATACTTCGAATATGGTACTAGCTATAGCCTCGGTAAAATCACAAATAGTGCCAATGTAGGT
Source organism: bacterium (assembly GCA_031386485.1). Classification (GTDB taxonomy): domain Bacteria; phylum Patescibacteriota; class Minisyncoccia; order Phycocordibacterales; family UBA5272; genus JAUPVO01. The sequence continues at coordinate 4,004 of JANNCJ010000011.1, read as the reverse complement.
AATGTAAGTAATACTAGCTACTCTAATACTATCACAGGATTAACACCTAATACGACTTACTACTGTAGAGCAGTGATGACTAATAAGGATGGTACATATAGAGGTGAGATTATGAGCTTTAAGACTTCTGCTGTGAAGGTCAAGTATGTGACAGAGGTAATAACTAAGAAAGCAGTAAAGCAAACTACCAAGACTACAGCTAAGTCTAACAAAGGCGGTGATGAAGTTATATGTAAAGATGTCAAAGGTAACACTGATGTCATAAGCGCTAATAAGAATCTTGTCAGCTTTAAGCTCGAGAAGCTTGGTAATGTGCAAGCGGGTAAAGTGACTGAGTATGTAGTCAAGTATGAGAACACTTCGAGAATCGGACTTACTAATCTTAAGCTCAAAGTTTCACTTCCTAAAGATATGAAATTTGTAAGTACTTCATTTGGCTCATATGATGAGTACACTAACTCACTCACTATCACGCTTGGTAATCTCGCAAGTGCTGAGGCTCGTGATATCAGATTCGCAGCTATGAATAGTGCAAGCATGCAAGCGGGCGCGACTAATGTGATCAACTCACTTATCTCATACGAGGTACTCGACGAGAAGGGTGAGGCGATGACTGGTGAGGTGACTAATTATACTATAGTTACTTCTGACCTTGCTCCTCTCCCCGCACCAGTCGGTGCAGGACAGGCAAAGGATACTAAAGATACGTCAACAAATATGTTCCCTAATACTCTTATCGAGTGGTTAGTGATAATAATCTTGATCGCTATCTTAGCGGTACTCGGTAGGAATATCTATAACGGTATAGTAGGTGAGAAGAGACATGATGCGCATGATGATCATAAGAGTCATTAAGCGTTAAGAATGTATTCTAAAGGGCCCTGTACCATATGGTACAGGGCCCTTTTGTTTTATGTATATAAGTATATTGCAAATAAAGAGAAATTAAGCGATAATCTATATATGATTATAGAGAAAATTAAAAAGTATGGCAGCAAGCTTTTTATTTTGTTTATATTTATTTTGAGCTCTCTTACTTTTACATTTGCGCAGACAAGTCTGATAGAGTCAAATAGATACGGCACTTATAATGTGGGCGGGTATACATATACTAACTCACCAATTACATATGGTCCACAAATTCCAAACTCTAATGTACCTCGCATAGTCTGCCCGCTAAATTATACTATTAAGAGTAGCTCGTGCGTACCTAATCAAAAGACTTGTAAAAGCGGTATGATAGTTAACTTTTATGAAGAATGTCTTAAGACTTGCTGGGAAGGTATACTTGATGGTAAGCAGATACAAGAAGATCTCACTTGCCCTCAACGACCAAGGACTACACAGACTTACACTACAGATAACTTGTATAATAAAGAGAACACTATAAACATTAGGGTCTGTGCTAATGGTAGTCAAAGTAATGCATCAGGACAATGCTATAAAACTTGCCCTAACGGGGCTATTATAATCGAGTCAGACGTTTGCCCTACACAAACAAAAATTTGTAATAGTGGTAAGATAGTCCCTTACACATCTGTATGCACTAAAACATGTGATAATGGGAGCGAGGTTAATGAGAGTGCCACTTGCTTCGTAAATAATGACGTGACTATTGTTACAAGCCAGGCTTCGAATATAAGTACGGGTGATGTTAAGCTCTCTGGACTAGTCTTGATGCCGCGAGAGGCTATGGGCGTATCCTATTTCGAATATTCACAAAGTAGTAATTTTACAAATATAAATAGGACTAATAGCGCTAATATTAGTGGCTATACTAAGTATAATATTGCGAACACTATCGAGCAGCTAATTCCAGATACTAATTATTATTTTAGATCTGTAGTAGAAGTTAGTGGTCGCGCGTATAAAGGCGAGATAGTAAATTTTAGAACACTAAGCGAGATACCTAGCAATAAGATTATCAAAAATTCTACATATAATAACACCTCGAGCGTGAGTCTGCCTAAAGTAGCTAATCCTGCACCGACTGGTGCAGTGAAAGAAGCAGAAAGCGTAACAAAAGTATCGACAACTACTAGTGATAAAAATAAAAATTCTTTAAGCACTAGCAAAGACCAATTACTCTCAATGCATTTAGAAAGAGTGAGCGAAAAGTCAGAAATAGGTAAGCAGCTTATGTATAAGTTAAGCTATCTTAATACAAAAGAAGTAGATATAAAGAATATAATATTTACCATCAAAACGCCAGCAAATTTAAAATATTTATCCTCGACTATAGGTACATACGATAATGAGTCAGGTGTTTTAACAATCAAAAGAGAAGACCTACAAAGTAGTGAGAGAGGTAGTGTAGAAATTATTTATCAAATTTCTAGTGAAGTCATAGTTGGTACTAATATAATTACAAGCGCTAAGGCTAACTATGAATATGATGAGAATAATAAGACTATAGTCGAGGATAGTGAGACTTATATTATAACTACCATATCCGGAGCTAATGGCAATCAAGTTGCAAGTGATGGAGATGGTTTATTTTCTAACATGCTATTTCGTATACTTTTTATTTTAATATTATTTCTTATCTTATTTATATTGGGCAAAAGATTATATAATGAGAGAGCAATAGTAGCTCTCCGGAATAAAATTCTGAAGAATAAAAAACATATAGAAGTAGCTCACTAAAAGTCATATTTTATGTTATCATAGAGGTATATATGAAGCTTAAGAAAGTAAAACTAAGTGATTTGCCATATATAGCTGAGTCTCTCGTAAGTAGTCTCCATAGCACTAAGAGTAAAAGGTCAACCATAGTTCATCTAGTTGGTGATCTCGGTAGTGGCAAGACTACATTTGTAAAGCATGTGGCCATAAGCCTCAAACTTAGGGATCATATACAGTCGCCTACTTTTACCCTTATGCGTGAGTATGAGCTCGCAAGTGAAAGATATGATAAGCTCATTCATATAGATGCTTATAGATTTGAGAATAGGGGAGAGAGTGAGGTACTTAATATTGATAGCTATATCAAAAGTAAAAATCTAATTTTTATAGAGTGGCCTGGCAAGATGATAATGACCAAGGCTGATATAATTATTAGTATAGTAAGGAATGAGGATGACACGAGAGATATCGATGTCGATTAATAATACATGCAAAGTAAAAAAGAAATAATAATGCTAATCGATTCGCACGCACTTCTTCACAGAGGCTATCATGCTATGGCGGGATTCGCGACTCGTGACGGTCGGCCGACAGGAGCTCTATTTGGATTTCTTAAAATGATAATGAATGCTATTAATATTACTAAGCCGGACTATATTATAGCTTGTTATGATTTGCCAAAGCCAACATTCAGACACCTGGCTTATGATGCTTATAAAGGCACCAGATCTAAAACTGACGAGGATCTTAAGGTGCAGATTAATCAGTCTAAAGATTTTTGCCGTGCTCTTAATATTCCTATTGCCGAGATGGAGGGCTTCGAGGCTGACGATATGCTCGGCACTATAAGTCATAAATATAAAGACAAATATACTATTGTGATAGTAAGCGGAGACATGGACACGCTTCAGCTCGTAGGCGACAATGTCAAAGTCTATACACTCAAAAAGGGAAGCGAAGTGAGTGTCTTTGGTGAGAAGGAGGTTATGGATAAATATGAATTGCACCCATTACAGATCCCAGACTATAAAGGCTTAGCGGGGGACGCGAGCGATAATATTCCTGGAGTAAGAGGCGTGGGGCCTAAGACTGCTATTAAGATACTTAAAGAATTTAAAACTGTTGAGAATTTATATGAGAATATAAAAAGTAATGAGAATAAAGTCAAAGAAATAATTAGCGGTAAAATATATGAGAATATAAAAAGTAGCGAAGAGGATGCGGTCTTCTCTAAAACTTTAGCCACTATTAGACTGGACGCACCTATAGATTATAAAATATTTCATAATTTTGATATTAAATTTAATCTGAATATTAACGTAGATGACTATAATAATCTTTGTGATCTCTATGAGCTCAGATCACTTAAGAATATTTTC
>JANNCJ010000005.1:0-16927 GCA_031386485.1 bacterium | reverse complement strand
AAACTTCTCTTTATTCATACCAATGAGTGCCATTGATCTTCTTTTATTATTTAAAACTTTGTTTATGTCCATAATGTTAGTGAATATATACATTTTGTTATGTATATATTGTAACATGGGAGTTATTTACGGACAAGGTTATTATTTATTATAATAAATCAGGGCTGGCACGCAAGCGTGTCAGCCCTATTGAAACATCATCCAGTTTTGAATCTTCTTACGCCTTCAGACTTGAGTGCAAGCTCTGGAGTAATGAATGAAACTCCGTGTCTCTTGCACAACAAGAGGACTAAATTGCGAAACTCTTCGACAAAGATATTGTCGACCTTCTCACTTCCGGTCATATACATGATGAAGGACACCGAAACCTCTTCATCGCCCTGTACCTTACCGTCGATAATCGATTTGACTCTCAAGAAGTCTATATCTTGTTCATGCAAGAAACGTACTGCATCCGATTGCTTTTCGCCAAAGATGGCAGCCAACACATTGGATCCGACTACTTCCTTCTTGCCGCCGCCAGTTCTTTGCACATGCATGATGGCGCGTTGAATCACACGTTGGAATCCAAGCGTGGGATTAGTGTCTACTTCAAGGCCACGCTTCACCCTCGGTGTGTTTCGCTTTATGTATGCAGCCAACCTCTTGCGAAGTTTCTTCATTTTTGCGTCACAGGCGTGCAGCACCTCGGCGGCCGATGGGTTGTCGAGCAGTGTAAGCAACAAGTGTTCGACGGTGATGAATTCGTGACGCTGCTCCCGTGCTGCGACAAATGCCATATGCAGGCTGGCTTCAAGATCATGTGCGATCATGCTGATTTCTCCTGTTGAAACTTGAGTGCGTGACGACGTCACATTTTACACTTCAGATATAATACTAACTTAAAGTATATTAATAGTCAAGCCGATAGCCTTGAATCCCCCACTCTAAATTTAAATATAAAAATAAGCCGGCGATTATTGCCGGCCATGACCAGATGAGACTTTACTGCTTATAGCTCAAAACTTCACGACTTGTTAAGCAGTTCAGATCTAGACCAACACTCTCAAACAAGTCCTTAGCAACAGTCATTGAAGCTGCCCAAAGAAATGAGGCAACCGTTACCCTCAAATCTGAAAGTGAGCGGTAATGATCTAGTTCAGCATGACGTAGCTGCAAATATGCAGCTTCTTCTAAAACTATTTCAAAAGCCGGACAGTTTACGTACTTAGGCTTACTGCTTTTCGGACGAGAATTGATGAGATCTCCAAGCCTCCTTTCGAAATCTCCATACCTCAACTGGTTCTTAAAGAATCGAGCAGCTTGAAGATATCCTTCTGCGTCAAAAATGACTTTTAGGTAGATCTCAAAGGTTATGTGGGCCACACCGAGCTTTTCAGCTTCTTCCCTTGCCACAAGTGAAACATGTAGCAAGGATGGGCTAAGTGGCATGAGTTGCATGTTTTTCTCCTGGTTGAAACTTGAGTGTGAGTGTGGCGGCGCCACAGAAAGAATATAAAATCACACTTCAGATATAATACTAACTTAAAGTATATTAATAGTCAAGTCGATTATTTCACCTTCAAATAAATTCGCTTTCTTCCTCACATCCTTCTTGATTGGTAGCATGTAGATAGAGTCTCTATTATTACGAAAAAGCGAAGTTTGCCATTTTATATTATTCACCTCTGCTTCCACTTTTACCATTGATGAGCTTGGGAATTCTATTCTTATACTTTTAGAAATCTCCTGGTCAAGACTCACAAAATTCCACGGCATATCCCCCGGCCAGACCCAGAGCTTGGCTTTAGTCTTAATACACTTCATCATGTGATCCGATATCTGTAATATAAATATTCTTTTCGTAATATATAAAAAATATAGCTCTATTTGAATAGCTAATTCTGGCAGAATATGAATCTTTTAATTCACCATTCAATTTGTGAGTCTTTAACCTAGAGTCAAACGGGTCTAAGCAAGCAATAGCTAGGAATTTTTTAAAACTTTTAAGCTCTTGAGTATCCATTTTCTTAACCTTCTTTCTGGCTCTACTCGTAAGCTCAATTACGTACATAAAACTTATAAAGAATTTACAAAATCAAAAGCGTTCACGGTGTTTCCGTTCTCTATATCTTCTCTCCCCTTTTTTGCACTTTTAATCAAATCTGCATGAGATAAATAATTATTAGATTTTACAAATCTCTTTAAAAAGGATTTTGGCACAGCAACAAGAGGCTCTTTTATAAGAGAGTAATCAAATAACTTATTATCAAGAGTAATTGTAATCATAATTAAATTATAACACACCTCTAACTTTTAAGTCAAACGGATGTCTCTTAAGAATCACACTTAGTCTTCAAGATATCTTACCCCATTCCTATCTATACTCACACTTTTATTTTCTATTAATTCTACATTTTTACCGTGTTCTTGTTTTGTGAATCTGAAGTGCAATGCTAATCCCTTCTTAACATTAGGATCAAACCATTGATCAATAATATAATTGCCAAGTGAATAATATATATGCTTGCCAATATATACTTCACTATCCTGGATGACATGTGGATGGGCTCCGATCACGAGATCAGCTCCAGCATCTACCCAAGCTCTCGCATATTCTTGCTCTATCTTATTGGCACTCAAATCATACTCTTCTCCCCAGTGGGCCATCACAACTATAAAGTCTATTCCGGAATCCAGTCCTTCCCTTACCCCTTCGCTTAAAGCTTCGGCGGTACGCAGTGGGGAAGGTGCCCGCAGGGCGGAAGGGGTTGTGTCTTGGCTACTTTTAATTCTTTCTATCTCTCTAATTATAATCTCACTCTTATTTTCTTTTGTAAATTTATTATAGCCAATATAAGCTATACAGATATTATTATCACACACCACTTCACTCAAGTCATCTTCTACACTATTATAATTATATGGATTACCAAAATATTTTATATCACTCTCATCTAAAAACTTTTTTGTATCTAAAAGGCCCTGATAATAAAAATTATCTGTATGATTATTAGCGAGACTAACTAATTTTATATTTAGTATGTTTAAAATTTCTGAAGTGCTTGTCGGGAATGTAAAAAGTAGATCCGGGCCATATGATCCGTCATCATTAAGAGTAAGAGACTTATTCTCAGTTATTGGTCCTTCTAAGTTAGCTACGACATAGTCATAATTAGAATTAGTCTTGCTTAAATTATTTAAATAATTAATATTAAAATTCTCTGCTTCGCTAAGAGCTAAATCTGAATTTTTAAAAAGATTAAATTTCTTCCGGATGTATCTGTCTGTCATGATGTCACCGGCAAAGAGGATGTTAAGTTCTGACCCAGATGCAACCCCTTCCGGCTTTGCCACCTTCCCCAAGGGAAGGACTTGATCCAAGGTACCAGTGCTTCCCTTAGGGAAGCTCCGCGAAGCGGTGAAGGGGTTCGGGTCCTGATTTGTTTTCGTTTTATTCTCATAAATCACCTCACTTTCACTCAATCTTAAATTACCCATATAAAATAAGCTTATTACTAGAATTATCAAAGTAATTAATAGTAGTATAACTCTTAAATTTGTTTTAGGATTTTCCAACATATTTTATCAACAAATTATTATAATAATTATAGCACAAAATATTGCTATAAATTTGCTCTCATGATATAATAAAAATCCACAAACGTCTACTGGAGTGCTTGCTCTCTGCTCGGCAACGGCAGAAATAAGCTAGGATGTTTGAAAGGTAAAACACGGAAACCTCACATGTGTTTATTTACAGCATTTATACACAACAATCTGATTCGAAAAGCAAAACTTCCAGATGGAAAGAACCGAAGAGTTCACGTTGAAAATATGGCCGCTTCACTTGCGCGCAATCATGCAGACCACATAGCTGCATTCAAGATTAAACATGGTGTTGACCATGTCATTCCTAACCCAGTATCTGTACATGACTTCTACGCTAGCCTGATCGGCAAATAGAAGCAAGCTCGCGGCTCACAAGCCGCGTGTTTTTTATTTCAAATATTTATCTCCATAATACTTACTACAAAATTCTTCTTTTAATTTATAAAAATTATCCTCTAATATACTTACTCTTATATCCGCTACTAGCTTAATTATAAAATATAAATTATGTGCGCTAGCTATAGTGCCTGCGAGCATCTCTTCACTTTTAAACAGGTGATGTAAATATGCTTTAGTATAGTTATGATAAGGGCTACTTTTATCTTCTGATAAATAACTCAGATCTTTTTTATATTTACTATTTAAAATATTTATCCTACCATTCTCTGTATAAATATTCCCATGTCTCGCTACTCGAGTCGGAGATACACAGTCGAATGTGTCTATGCCATACTCCACTCCAATAAAAAAGTCTATCGGCTCACCGATACCAAGAAGATGTCTCGGCTTATACTCTGGGAGATTCTCCGTTGCGCTTCTTACAGTCTTATCCATGTCCTCCTTAGTAAAGCTGCCACCAATACCAAAGCCATCAAACTCTATGCCGTCCACACTCATCTCACCTAGTACTCTTGCACTTTCTTTTCTCAGCTCTTCATATGCTCCGCCTTGTACTACAGCAAAGAGTGCTTGCTGCTCACCTGTCGACTCGGATGCTCCGAGTCTCTTATGCTCACCCAGACATCTCGCTGCCCATCTATGTGTCCGCTCCATAGCACTCACCTGATACTCACGTGATGCCAATGGTGAGGTACACTCATCAAATGCAAAAAATATATCCGCTCCGAGCTTATGCTGTACTTGCATGCTACTCTCAGGAGTAAATCTATGCGAGCTACCATCAGTGAATGATTTAAAAGTTACTCCTTCCTCATCTATTTTAGCCATTTGATTATTTGTAGCTTTTATTTTCTTATTCCCTTTGTCATCCGTCTCTTCTTTCTGCTTTTTACTAAGCTCTGCACTCGTCGCAATCTTAGATACGCCGGTATCAAATGCTGCACCGAGTGAGAAGACTTGGAAGCCGCCAGAGTCGGTAAAAGTGGGAAGAGGTACAGACCCCTCCCCAACCCCTCCCAATGGGAGGGAGCTTAATCCAGATGCATCCAGTCCTTCCCTTAGGGAAGGTGGCGAAGCCGGAAGGGGTTTGTCTTCTACCCACCCCATCATACGAGCGAATCCTCCGTGAGCGGCTATAAGCTCTGCTCCAGGCTGTAGATGTAGATGATATGTATTAGCGAGTACTGCCAAGCTACCTATCTTCTTAAGCATTCCTACATCTAGAGATTTGACAGTAGCCTTAGTCCCGACTGGTATAAAAGCAGGAGTAAGTATATCTCCATGCGGAGTATGTATAATACCAGCTCTTGCTAAGCTGGCCTCCTCGCTTCTCTTTACTATTTCAAAATTGAATTTGGTGTTTGACATATTTTTACAATTGGTATATAATTAGGTTAATCAGAAAAAAGCCTTGCGAGTTACGTGCTCGCCGGGCGTTTTTCATACCTAATATAATCTTCATCATTTATTATTTTAGAAAATCCTAGAGTCTCGCTTTCTTCACCTTCAGCTATTAGTATTTCATCTCCAAACTCTCTAAGATATGAGAGCGTTATAAACTGTCTTTTTTTAATCATTCTTGAGCAAGATATTGGTTCTGCTGCTACAAATTTTATTTTATAATTATTTCTATTTATATAATCAGCGATGTGTACAAAATCACCATCTCCGGTAACTAGAATAATCTCAGATACAAAATTATTTTCAACATCATAAGTTACTCTATGTGAGATTTCTACATCACAATTAGCTTTTGTTTTATTGTTTTCATTATATATTTCTTTAAAGACTAATTCTACATCTAAATTTTTAATAGCTTCAAAAAATATTTGCATGCTTTTAAACTTACCAGTGAAGTAAATAATTTTTATTGGCCTGTATTTATCTCTAAGTTTTTGTATTAGTTTTAATATGTCTATTTTAAGATTTACATTTTTACATGACAAAATAATATTCGCAGCGTCAACATATACTACTGTTTTTTTTGGTACGGTTTTCAGCTGATCGTTGAGTTCTGTGTTTAACATTTAAAGTATTATATCACAAAAGAGTATAAAAATTATAATTCACTTATATACACAAGCGAGACTCCTGACTACTCGCAAGCTCCCAGTTGTAAGATATTATTATGCTATTAGCAACAAAAATGATCAATAATTGTCTTTATGCTAAGTGAGGTCGATACTCACAAAGAGATACAGCCATCATAATGTTTATTACGATTTGTCTCTTGCTTACGAGGCTTTGAGTTGTACTACTCAAGCTTTTTACGCATTATATTTATACAACCTGCAACCACTTGAAATTCTTCATATCAAGTATACATTATGTGCTGGCTACACATTATTCTGTCATTGTGTATATAAAAGAACTATAATATATATAACAATTTGTTCCTCCAAATGTGACACTAAATCACAACCCTCCCGTTAATAATATTTACCCCCTCACTTTTTAATAATTTTATTTTTGCTTCTTGACCGCCTCTGTTATAATCGCCAATTTTCCCATCGCTTCTCACTACTCTGTGGCATGATACAGACGCATCATAATTACTCTTCATTACTGTGCCGACTGCACGTGCTCCTTGGCGGCTGCCAACGGCAGCCGCCACCTCTTTGTAGGTCATTATTTTACCTTTCTTAATATTTCTAACAATATCAAGCACCTTCAAAGCAAATTCTGAAGTATTTGCTTTCATTTTATTTTCTGATCTGACTTGTAGGTATTGATACAGTGTAATCTCCGTAAGCATACGGCCAAGCTTGATATTGTGATATATATACTTTAAGACTATCCCCATCTTCCCACGCAACACTATAATTGGTACTAGTAGCTATACTACCCTCACTTATCCATCTAAGCGCTCCCACTCCTTCCTCACTTTTAAAATAACTTTTAAGATCTAGTTTAGTATCACCCTTAACCATTTCATAATATGCTTTTTTAAGATCTTCACCTACTAATGTCACCACCTTTTTCATATCATATTTAGCTAGCAAGTCTTTAACTTCTACTACACTATTATTTTTATCATAGATAATAGCTTTAGAATATAAATTGCCATGTGCGCCGCCAGAATATTTATAAATTTTAAAAATTATAGTCCTGGTGTTACTGCTAGTGCTAGTAGAAAATGGGGCTATGAATTGATTAACAGCGCTTGATCCACTAGTATTCTCACCAATTTCTCCTAAGAATTTACCAATCTCACTATAAATATAATCAGCTGCTATCTTGTCACCCTTGGGATATCTCGCAAGTATTTGTGCATTAGAAGTGGTAGCAAAGTAATTAACCTCAGCTACTCCATCTTGCACCTTGGCTATTATCGGTGTCATAGTCATGTTGCTCGCACTATAGTCACTCACAACTTTTTTATAATAAAGTAGGCTTGAGATTAATATTATTGCTAGCAACACAAACAGAGAGGCTACTGTTGTCTTAAGTGATATTTTTTGATTTTTTATATTGTTTAAATTCATATTTTTTTATTAATTACATATTATCTTATTTTAAATAATATGTATGTTATGTTATTTTCTATCTTAGTCACGCTCGGATCAGTTAGATACTGGTGGTAAAAGTCACGTGAGTGAGGATAGTCACTCATAATCTTATTATAGACTCTTTTGAAGTTCCTATAGTCGCCCACCATTTTGTAAGCGATAAATTCCCCGTTAATTATCCTGTCGCCACTAGTGTGTGATAATCCAATATATCCAAAGCCAAACATTTTAGGCCTCTCTAGCATTCCTATACTCCAATCTATATTATAATTATGTTTAATAAAATAATTTTTAAGACTGTTATAAGCCCACATCATTATAGGCATATAATATATAAAGAGCATTGGCCTAGTGACGAAACAAGAACTAATACTATGTTTGAAATATCCATTTTTGATTTCTACTTCTTCACTATCTTGCATAGTTATATTATATCACACACATACAATATTTACATTTTTTTCTGTGTCCCGCGTAGCTTTAGCGAAGTGGGATCTTTTATAATATTCGCAGTTCATATCATGGCCGCCCTGAAGTAACCCGAGGCTCATAAGGAACTCTCCCACTATCTCACCACCTACAAATTTGAATCCTGACTTTTTAAAATACTTTGCAGCGCTAAGTTTGTTGTTATATAAACTATGATTACTGTTGTATACCAACCAATCTTTAAAAGAGCAGGCCTCTCCCCTAGCCCCTCCCCACAATGGAGGGGGACTTGATCCAGAGTCTTGAGAGACTTTTAAATTCAAAATTATATTAGCATTATGTATAGCCGCATTTATTTTTAATCTTTTTCTAATTATACCTGCATCACTCATAAGCCTCTCTATATCTTTCTCAGTATACTTTGCTATTTTCTTAATACTAAAATCAGAATAAGCTTTTCTAAAATTCTTTTCTTTCTTAAGTATAGTATCCCATGAGAGTCCCGCTTGATTAATCTCAAGTATCAGTCTCCCAAATATCTCATCATCATCACTAAGCATCACTCCATAATGCTTATCATGATATATTTTATGCAAATTATCTTCTGCTAGATCTTTCACATATTTACAGTAAGACATAGATAAAATTAATAATTTATTGGATCTTTTTTAACTGTATACTTTACATAATGTTTTACTTCTTCATATTTACCTTCTGCTAATAATCTCCAATACTCTTCATCGAATCTTGAGTCTAGTGCTAAATATTCTGCTTTTATAGCTTCTACTTTTGCAGCCAATATCTTATCATTTTTACACATTTCTGATAAATTTTTTCCTTCGGACCATAACGCTTCAGATATTGTCGCTCTATCTTCTGCTGGATGACTTGCACTGTAATGGTTATAATAGCCTGGTATTCTGTGATCTTTAATAGGATCTAAATCATTCCAATATTCTCCTATATAATCTTGCATACCCAGCTCTACATTCTTGTCTCTCCATTCTTGTAACATAGCTCCTTGCTTATCATTTGTTGTCATGCTATCTTGTATGTGCGAGAGCTCGTGAGAAATAGTGTTAAAAATTTTGTGTCTTATTTGTGAACGACTCAAAAAGTCGATTCTAACTGTGTAATCTAAATACATGCTCCTACCCTGACTTTTATCTGTGGACAAGTCAGGTTTTGCTATCCCAACTTGAATCTGATTCCACGGTATAGATTCTCCAGTATTATAATCATAAGGTTGCTTACCAGAATTTATAGCTTTTATTCCTAAGCTTCTAATGTAATCTTTAGGATACAAAGCCAAGACCTCTCTCATGTGCTCAATGAGTTCTAGTTTCTCATAGACTCCTAAATAAATCGAGTCAAAGCTTGTGACAAAATGATCTGGATTATTAGTTTTAAATTCTGCTTCCACTTCATACATCAGTCTCTCATACTCTTGATTTATAGTATCTATGTCAAAACCAGAACTGTTTAGATATTTATTAATTTCTCTTTGATAAACATCATTAGCTACTCTTTTAACTGCTTCAAGCTTTCTCGCTAAGTTTGAATTTACTGTTTCTGCTTCAGCATTTGTCTGATGCAATGACTTTAAATCTAGTCTTATGCCATAGTCTCTTTCGAATTCTTCTCTCGCTAGCTTAAGTCTCTCTGTCATCGACATCTCGCCAAAATATCTAGATACCTCCTCAAATATTTTAGCCTTCAGCTCAGTATTATCTTTTATCGCAAGTGCACCTAATACTGGCACCGCTAAAATGCTTCCAGCTTTAAGAAAGCTTCTTCTAGAGATACCACTCTTTTTTTCATCATCTTCTAGTTTTTCACTTTTCGGAGTATTATTACCTCTATTGAATATATTAAACATATACATATTATAACAAAAATATATCAAAAATTATAATTTACCCCGTACTATATGCACACCCGGCTCGCAGTCACCCCAGATGTCTGGCTTTATTATTTCTACTTCGACGCTAAGCACTTTATTATTTTCTAAGATAAGACTCGCTATGTCTTCACTAAGTGACTCTAATAATTTGTGATGATCACTTCTGATTACATTATCAATGCACATCCTGATATACTCATAGTTAAGAGTATCATTAAGCTCGTCAGTACTGCCACTTTTATTTTCTTTAATATTACAAGTCACAGAAGTTATAAATCTTTGTGGCTTATAATGTTCTTCTTTATAATAGCCATGAGTGGCTTCTATAATATAGTTTTTAATAAATATTTGATTCATGCTATAATTATAACATGCAAATCATATTTTCATTTATCGCTGCTGGTATTACATTCTCTATCTTAGACTATATCTGGTTAGCCCATATAGCTAAGAAATTTTATCTAGATAGTCTAGCACCATTTGTAACTATAAAAGATGGGTCGCTAGTAGTTAATTATTATGGGGCTGTGATATTTTATATTTTAGCTCTAGTAGCCACATATATATTCGCAGTTAAGGGGGCGACGTCAAATATGAATGCCCTCATTATGGGTGGCACTCTTGGATTCTTCATGTACGCATTCTACGACTTTACTAACTATGCTACGCTTAAGAATTGGCCCCTCTCCCTCACCCTCGTAGACATACTCTGGGGCACATTCCTCATGGCCTGCGTGTCATTTGTGATGTATACAGTGTAAATAAATGAAAAGAATTTGTGTTGTAGGTCCTGGTGCGGCTGGTAAATCAACTTTTGCAAGAAAGCTTTCTAAGAAATTAAATATTAAAATTATACATACTGACTCACTTATGTGGAAAACAGGCTGGCAAATGGAAAGGACGGAATTTATAAATCAAAAGTTGATTCAAGCTTGTAATGAAGAAAGTTGGATACTTGAAGGCTATATTATAAAAGAAAGCAGAAACCATGCTTTTGATTTGGCTGATACAATTATCTATTTGAATTATTCAAAATGGATTTTAGTATATAGGTATTTAAAGAGATATTTTAAACACAGGAAAAATCACAGAGAAGAGCTTAAAGGCAGCCCAGATAAATTTAGTTTTAAAGCGTTAAGAACTATATGGAATAAGAGCGAATTAATTTCACTTAATAAATATTTGAATCAAATACCGTCTGGCAAAATTATTAGATTAAATTCTCTTAGGGGTGCGGAACAATTCCTAAATAAATATTTATAATACATTCGTAATATGGGTGGATAATTTAAGCTGTTACTTTCAATCTCTCCACAATTAACCCAATTCTTTCTGCTTCTTCCACATCTTTCTCGATAATTTTTTTGATTACAAACGCCCTTTCTTTTTGTATTGGTCTATTTGTTTTATTTCTTGCTTCAATCCTTTGCTCATACACTTCATCGGTTAGATCTAGATATATAACAACATCAGCATCTATGACGTTAAATGTAAACATAAGCTTCCCCACTTCAACCTTAACGTGCTCATTAGTATAAGTAGTCAAAAAATCTGTCGTCCTCAATAATTCATCTTGGCTGACAGCATCGCCTTCAATATATTCCTTTTGAAAATATTTAACCGTTTTTTTATATCCTTTTAAATTTGGATCTAGCCACATATATGGATGATCTCTCTGTAGTGCAAAATTCTTAAGACCACTCGGCATCTTATCAAAAACAAGATTATCGACATCAACAGCGCCGGGTATATGCTGTCTTAATGTACTTTTACCAGCAGATGGTGGAGCGACTACTATTACACGCTTGTCTTTATATTTATTTAGAATCAACATAAGCTCAGCCGCTAACTCTATACCCTCAAGCGGATTAAGATCTGAGTCACGCTCTGGCTTTATCGTATTCGCAGGAGTTGGAGGTACTTGATTAAATGTATTCATATATTTTTATAACTTCTTAATTATATCACTTAAGCTAGCAAAATTTTGTATATCTAATTCTGCATCAGGAATAATATCAAGCTCTTTATCATCATTCATGGTTATTGGATTCTTTATCCAAATAGTTTTCATACTCACACTGCTTGCCATATAAACATCATTAATCTTATTGTCTCCAACCATAATGCAATTTTCTGATTTTGTATTTGATATTTCAATACATTTATTATAAAATTCTTTACTAGATTTCCTATATCCAATATCGGATGAAAATATAAATCCTTTAAAATATTTTTTAATCCCTAACTCTTCTAATTCCATCAGAGAGAATGAAGACTGTGTATAGCTCGCAAGATAAATGTCATAATCCATACTTAGACTTTGCAGAGTATCACTTACCCCTTTGTATAATACAGAGTAACCTCTTGTCATTAATCTATAATCCCAGATTAATTTATCTAAGTCTTTATCTTCTATTTTAACATTATAATAATCTATAAACACCTGCGACAGTAATTTTTTAAAATCATGATGCCTAGTACTCCTGTCATGATTCAGATAAAATTCATTCTCGAGCTTAAAATAATTATTTTGGAATTCTGATGCTAATATTTCTTCTACACCAATCTCAATTAGATAATTAGAAAATACTTGAGTAAATGCTTTTTTCTTTATTTCCTTTTTATCGCTTATATCAGTGTCAACAAGAGTCTGATACATGTCAAAGAATATTACTTTTGTCATCTGTTTATTATATCATATATTAATAATTAACTATTCTAAAACGAAAACAAGCTCACCTCAAATTATTCATATAAAATAAGGGTATTTTGAGGGTAAAATTAAAACGAAACCAAAAAATAATAATTATAATGTTTATCCAAAAACTCTCATCACTACAGCACCCACTAAAGCGATAACCCCTCCTATTAATCTATTGTTAAAATTAGTCCTTTCGCCTAGGATAAAATATCCACCAATAAACACAAAAACAAAACTAAGAGACATAATTGGGTATGCGACGGATACGTCTGTATACTTTAGACCATAAGCAAATGCAAGCAGACCGCTAGTAGCAAGCCAATTATTCAAAACAATTGTAACTTTAACATTTAAATTTAGATTTAAAAAGATTCTCATATACTTTTTAATATCTTTTATCATTATTGAGAGTGGTATTGCAAACATTAATGTAGAATAAAACAGAGGATCTACAAAATTTAAATTATGTTTGTCTATCACATACCCAGCTCCAGTCAAAAAAGATGACATGAGGCATAAAAAAGTACCATCTAATTTTGCACTTTTTATTGTTAGATTTTTAGTGTATGTTGCAAAAAGCCCACCGACTACAATAATACAAATCCCTAAAACTTCATTAATACTTACCACTTCCCCTAAAAGAAAAACTCCAAGAAGCAAAACAAAAATATTCCTCGTCTGTAGTATTGGCTCTCTTAGTGTTATGTCAGCTAAAGTCATGGACTTAATTCCGACGAGATTTGCAAAATACCACAACCCTCCCGCAAAAATAATAAATGGAATATGGCTCAAGGATATTGACATAGTCTCGTCACTTTTAAATAATAAAATGAACCCAGAAAAGACCAAAGAGGATAGACACACAAAAAATGCATATGTCTTAGGATCTACTTTACTCGCTATACTTTTTTGCACAACTCTCGCTATGCCAAGAGCGAAAGCTGAGTAGAATAATAAAAATAATATTAATGATTCTGACATATTTAATTTTTCTTCTTAAGTATCTTTTTAACTTTTTGGTCTAAATAGTTTTCTTTGGTTACGACTCTCTTTTTGGTTTTTACCTCTATCTCCTTTCTCGCATTACCTGCTATCTTGCCGCCATCCTTGGCATCATGCTTTAGCTCTGTCAGCTTTTTAGAATCTCTCTCCTTGGTTATTTCTGTTGTACTCGCTTCGCCGAGCATAGTTAAGATTATCTCTAGCTCATTCATGTGATCTCTTGGATTATCTTGATTACGTAAGTTTTTAAAATCTTTAATTTCTTTGGCGGTCTTTTCAAATGTCCCTTTATATATTTCATTTGTAAGTATGGCAAAGTCTACACCTTCTTTGGCTCCTCTGTTTTTCCATTCATCCGTGAGAGTGTTGCGAATATTAATACCACGCATTCGCTTTGCTATCCACTCATCGTCATAGCCTTTTTGCTCATATATTTTCTTTGCCCTTACTATCGCACGCTCTGGATCCTGTATCTCCTCTATTCTCTCTTGTCCCACCTTCGCGAGCCAAAGCTTGAATGGTTCAGCTTTAGGGCTTGGTATAGACTGTATAATTCTAAATACACCTTGCAGATTTGCACAATTCATTTTTTGTTTACCACCTTTTGTGCTTATGTCAAGGGTATGGACAAATTGTCCATACCCTTTGTCTAACGGTTCATCCCTCTTTCTCATCTTATTTATATAATCTTTTACATTTTTAGAATCCGTCAAAGCAAAAACAACATCTTCAACCACAAAATACCACTCTTCATTTTCCCAAGTTCTTCTAACTTTTTTATCTTCAAAAATTGTTATGTTATTTTCTATACTAATATTCTTCATAATTTAGATTATATCCCTAGCAACTTCAGACGCGTGAGACTTAGTGTCCACCTTCTCATATATCTTTTCTATCTTACCGTCTGTACCGATGAGGAAGCTCTTCCTAAGTATGCCAAGGAATTCTCTGCCCATAAATTTCTTTGGAGCCCAAGAGTCATAGCTCTTAATCACTTCAGCACTCTCGTCCGAAAGTATCGGGAAGTTAAGATTATACTTCTCAGCGAACTTCTTGTGACTCTTAACACTATCCTTACTAATACCAAGTATCACGAGCCCTGCATCACTTAAGCTATCATTACTATCTCTAAAGTTACAAGCCTCAGTAGTGCATCCTGGAGTATCATCTTTAGGATAGAAATATACCAGCACTTTCTTACCAGCACTTACATACTCACTCAGCGTGCGCCACTTACCATTCTGATCCTCTAATCTAAAATCTGGTGCTGTGTCTCCGATTTTTAACATATATTTATTTATTATTTTTAATTAAAACTACTTATATAGACCAAACACTTTTGTAAGCTCCAAGATTTTTTCTTTATCCCCAAATACAGAAACTCCAAGTAACTCTATGTCGGTAAAATTTTTGCTTTTGGTTAGAGTGATTATCTTTTTATCATTATTAGTCTCTAACATTTCTCTTGTGAATATGTAAGCTTCTACATTATTATCTTTACACATCGTAACAAAATCAAGCAACTCTAGATTAGAATTAGATTCTTTTATCAATATTGGGTGCTGCATGTTAAGATTTAATTTAACATTATCTTTTGTCTCTATCTTATCTTGATAGAATAAATCACTTTTAACTTTACCAGCCATCTCTGCTGCCAAATGACTCAGCGCATTCATCTCTTGCCACTTTTCCATCTGAGATTCTTTGTTGATAATGGATACCAAAACTTTTTCTTTGCTTGCAATTATTTCCTCCTTCGGCTTTACAAGTGGGAACATTACCGTCTCGCGGATTGGAAGGCCGGCGAGGAAGGCGAAGAGGCGATCACCGAGTGCAAAGCCGCATGCAGGTGGCATACCATGCTCGAGCATCTCGACAAAGTCCCACTCAGGCATCATTGCTTCATCATCACCTCTTTCTATTAATTTCTCT
Organism: bacterium; assembly: GCA_031386485.1. Lineage (GTDB taxonomy): Bacteria > Patescibacteriota > Minisyncoccia > Phycocordibacterales > UBA5272 > JAUPVO01. The sequence goes on along the minus strand of JANNCJ010000005.1, from coordinate 1,461 downwards.
TGATGTTCGAAATTAGCCCTTTGTACGCGAGGATCATTGAGCTCAGTGTAACCTCTACCGACTTCAGATCCTGCAAGTATAGGCTGGAATTGCTGAGCAGTGCGGCCATCACTATTTGGCTTCGCAAGTGGTGAGACTACAAGTGGATGATTAATAAGGAAGGCTGGACCGCTTATACTCTTCCTACAATACTTCCATATCGTATCTGTGAGTCTCTCTCTATTGTTGCCATCGTACTTCACTTTTAAATCATCTAACTTATTTATTATTTCTAGATCTGTAGCACTCCAGATATCTATACCAGTTTGTTTTAATATTTCATCTGCATAATCTATCTCTACCCACTCATCAGCCAGGTCAAAAGCGTGGCCCTTAATCTCGAACTTAGTGCGACCAAACACATCTAATGCTATCTTTCTATAAAGCTCTTTCGCTAAGCTCATGCCATCTTTGTAATCAGCATAGGCCATGTACAGCTCGCAGTTAGTAAACTCTTGTAAATGCTCAGATGACGATCCTTCATTCCTATAAGCTCTACCTATCTCATAAGTGCGTGGGAATCCGGCGGCCATGAGTCGCTTTTGCCAGAGCTCACCGATACAGATACGCATGTAGACGTCCACATCATAATCATTATGATGTGTCTTGAAAGGCCGCGCCTCTGCGCCACCAGTCGTGAGCTCAAGAGTTGGCGTCTCTACTTCTAAGAAGTTCTTGTCATTAAGATAGCTCCTCACCACTTGCCAGAATTTAGCCTTCTTATAAAATAAATCCCTCTTCTCACTATCAAGTAATAAGTCTAGATATCTCTTACGCATCTTCTCTTCTTCATCTTGTAGTCCTGCATACTTATCAGGTAGTGGGAGTAGTGCTTTAGAAATTAATTTTATATTATTAACCAGTAGAGAATTTTCTCCCTTCTTAGTAATATAATTAGTGCCGCTCACCTCTACGAAGTCGCCGCTATCTATGTGTGCGTCAAAATAATTAATAGCTTCCTCACTCACTTCACGCTCCAAGACTATCTGGACCTCACCTGTCCCATCAAATATTTTAGCAAAGGCAAGATTGCCAAAAGACCTTTTGGTCATTATGCGTCCAACTAAGACTGCAGAACCCCCACCAGACCCAAACCCCTTCACCACTTCGTGGAGCTTCCCCATGGGAAGCACTGACCCACTTGTATCCTGTCCTTCCCTTGGGGAAGGTGCCTGTAAGGCGGAAGGGGTTGTATCCGGTATCTCAAATTCATCTAAAAACTCTTTAACAGTCTTGGTATATTTACTCTCCGCTGGATAAGCCTGCATACCTTCTATCTTATTTAATCTTTCTAATTTTAATTCTTCTATACTTGCCATAGATTTATATATTTATAATAACATAAAATAATTAAATTATAAAATTATAAAATTAAATTTTAAAAATATGCTTTGCAAATGGAAGTGGGCCGTCAGCTTTTAC
>JANNCJ010000086.1:0-4696 GCA_031386485.1 bacterium | reverse complement strand
AACACAATACGTAGCTATGTAGAATCTCAAGGCAAAGATATTACATACAAACAAATCCATCAGGCACAACTAACGTTGTTTTAGCACTGATACCTCGACGTAGCGTAGCGAAGTGAACAGCTTGCTGCGAGGTTGTTCATTTTAAGATTAAGTTATCTCACCCATTCATACACCATACTAAGTTCGGTAAATAGGTAACATGGAATAACTTGACAAAAGTAGTATATATTGCTATACTGTTTTTGTTGTTCATCCCAATCACTGCTATCAATGGAGCAAACTCATGGCGGAAAAAATTTCTATGAATCCTGACATCAAGAAAGCTCCTAATGGTCGCGGAGCAGAAGGGCAGCACTATGTTTCGTGGGGTGTTGGTGACGATTGTCGCTATCTTCACTCTGACGGTGTCTGGCGCGATATGACCATCAACGGGAATGGAGAGTACACTGGCTACTTCCCGTCGAAGAAAGCTGCTCAAGAAGCTGTCGACAAGTATCACAACAAGTAAACAACAACACGTCTGCCCTTCAGCGAAACCGATGGAGGGCGGTTTTTTATTTCATAATATTAAAATTAATTAATTTTAAACCTAAATATACTCTTTGAAGTTCGGTAAATAGGTAATATGGGGAGCACAGCTTGAGTTACGACAAATCAAGTGTTAACAGCAAATACCAATTTTACTCTTGTAACATTAATTACTAGTCTGTATACTATATCTTATATGATAGCGCCAAATCTTAAGCTTACTCTCGCTGTATGTGTAATTATAATAATTATTATAGCAGTCCCCTCATTTTATAATTTAAATAAATCACAATCAAGTGAAGTAACATCAACTGATACAATTAATCTAACTAACACTATAGACACTGCTCGCATACCTCTTGGAGATGGTAAGTTAAGCACTAGTCCTAAAAAGGGATATGTCTACTCTTGTGAAAATAATTTCTCAGCTAATGCCGGAGGCGCTTCCAAAGATGGGGATTGGATTAATGGTGAGACTTGGAATCTAAAAGAGAAAATTAGCGTGAGGGGTGATAACTCTTGGGGAGCAGCTTGGTTTGAAAGCACGATAACAGGATTAATCAGATCACTCACTGGTAATGGATTACCTGTCGGCTCTAAAACTGGGACATTCCCAGTCGCGTCAGATGACCCTGCTTATGACATAGACAGGAATCCCAATACCATAAAAGAGCAGGTAGTAAATATAAAACTAACCAATGACCCACAAATAGCAAGTAATCCCTCCTGCGTACCTATGGGTGCAATAGGTAGAGCTATTAATGGTGTCGCAATATACAATGCACTAGACGGCAGAGGTGAGGACGCAGTGGCGCATGAAGTGCAAGACTCATGCAATGGACACCCTGAGCGTAATGGTGAGTATCATTATCACGGGCCATCTAATTGTATCGCAGGATTAGAACAAGCTAATACCTGAATAGGATATGCACTGGATGGCTTTGGTATATATAGCAGATACGATATAAATGGCAGAGAGTATACAAATCAAGACTTAGACGAATGCCACGGTATCACAAGTGAGATAATTTGGAATGGTAGCAAAGTTAAAATGTATCATTATGTCATGACACAAGAGTATCCATACACTCTAGGCTGCTTCCGAGGCACTCCAATATCAGGCAAAAATAATTCTAAATCGATGCCTAGCTCTATAAAATAAATATTAGATTATACTACCCCTCATTACTATGCATTAGTCTCAAGGAGAATATTACATCACCTTTTAACTTTACTCTAGTAGAATCCTTTTGAGCATCGCTCATTAATTCTCCAAGACCATCGAGAATATGCTTATTGTCTAGCTTTTCTATTTTATCTATACATTTTTCTAATGTCTCCTTGAAAGATAATCCGGATCTAGCTTCAACTATACTTTTATTTATAGACCAATTACTTTTTGCAAAGTACTCCACGTCAAAAATATCACGGCTTGTTTTACCAATTCTTTCGTACATCGCCATTAATTTGTGAGCAAACATATCTTCCTTAACCATTACAAGCATTGATATGCCAAGCAATGTTTTTAATTCATACTGTGAGCCAAAATCTCTCCTGCTAATTTCTATTTTTATTTTTGGAGTGTGAATCCCATATGAAAGCACACTTAGTAGATTAAATCTTTTTATATGTGACTCTGCAATCTCGCCGTAGTTGGCAATTATTTTTTGTATCTTTTCAAATACTTCCTGTTCTTTGCTGTCGTCAAGTAAATCAAAATCAAGGTCGACAGAATTCCGAGGTAAGTTATAAAACATTAATGCTGCTGTACCTCCTTTGAACCCAAGGGATGACGCAATAGAAGTATCATTGTAAATATCTTTTAATATTTGTAGGAGAATATTTTTATGTTTTGAGTATTCGAGTGTCATATTATTTTATAGCTGTTTTGTTAAAATATTGTTTAACTTTTTTTTCTAACCTTTTGTTGTGATAGATAGGCAAAATCTCAAAAACTTTATGCCAATTTACTGACTGTATATTGTCTAAGTGATAGTCCTTATTTATATACAAGCGGTCTAAGAAGGCCCGTTCTTTTGTAGCTATTGCAATACCATCAATGTGCTCAATGCCAGTAGTGTTACTCAAAACATAATCCTTGATACGTATAAAAGTATATTTCTGCTTATCTACGACAATCTCACGACTCACATATGAAGCGATAAATATATTACTGTAGTATTGGAAATTTGTACCGGTGCTTGCAAGCACTGTCTCAAAACTTACATATGATGGAGTGTTGATTCGTGTTGCTAATTCTAAGTGATTATAGTTTTTATCTTTTGCATACAAGCCACGACGTACACGTATCAATTTACCTGACTTTACATATTTACTTAATCTTTTTTTGATTACTTCCACATCGCTCTCTGACCATAAGAAAGAAACATCTTTTATAGTAAAAATTGTTTTATTTGACCTTAATATACTCTCTACATATTCACCTTTTGTTGGTTTATTATCCATATATGTACTATAAGTCTTTTTAAAAGCGACTTATAGTACAAATAGTAACATTTTGCGCAAAATAAAGCAAGTGTCAGTTAACAGAAATCCCAATCCCACTTCGCGTAAAGCTTCAGCTGGCACAGCAAAAAAAATTGACAAAACTCTCTCTCTCTCTGATAATATATGCAATGAGCTAGACATCACGTCAAGCCACTCACGTTCTACCTTAAGCAAGTACTGGAGAAGAGGAAATGAGTAATAAGAATGAACTTACGATCGTCTCAATCAATGTCGTTCACATGCCTCATGTTGGTTTGTACACTGGCATCCGACACTTAACCGTTGAACACGCTCGAGTTGAAGTCTCGGTGACGCTAAGTGACGGTAGTGTCAATAAGTTTGCTGCCATAAGAACTCCTACACGAGGCGTGCGGAAAGAGAAGAAAGTTAACTTAGCCATGCGCGGTTTTGAGCCAATAGTCGGGATGAAGTGGTCTGACGTGCAACGCATCGCACTTCGGTTCCAATTTCTTCCCATTGGAGTCCCTTGGGGTATCAGGTACTCTGGGGTAGCACGATGGTTTGCATGCTTTTGCGATGGGAATACGCAGGTTGAAAAGTCTGCGTGGCAAAATTATCAAGAAGGCAAGGAGATCCTGGTGACTTGCAATCACTGCACCCTCATCCAAAAAACAAAAAAAGGGGACGCTCAGTGAGTAACGAAACGAAAAAGATTTGAATTGACACCCCGACATAGATCGGGGGTTTTTATTTATATTTTTATATCAAAGATATGTTTATAAAGTAATCAAAATAATCAAGCCGAGTATTATCCTATAAAATGCAAAAGGGGCGAAGGTATAAGTCTTGATAAATGGTATGGCGTATCTGACTACGATGAGTGCGACTATAAATGAAGTCATAAAGCCGATAACCAGATAATCAAAACTCGCTCCCGCTATAGAGTCTTTGTACTTATATATGCTATATGTAGTAGCAGCGAGCATGGTGGGTACGGCGAGAAGAAAAGTAAACTTAGTGAGTATCTCTCTATCATAATTTTTAAATAGTCCGTAGACTATTACTGCAGCCGATCTCGAGACTCCGGGCATCATGGCTATTGATTGCACTAGTCCAAAAGTAGCTGCACTCTTATAATCAATAGCACTCACTTTATCACTTTGTCTCTTAGCATAATACTTCTCAGCTATTAACATAATCACACCGCCAATAATTAGATTAAGCGCGATGAGCCATACATGCTCCATAAGTAGCACCACATAATCTTTTAAAATAAATCCGAGAAGCAGAGTTGGCAACACTCCAATAGCTAAGAGCTTGAGCATCTTAATATTCATAAAATCTTTATGATAATAAAAGATAACAGCCAGTATAGCTCCAAGCTGCACAGAAATATTAAAGACTTTGATAAAAGGAAGACTAAGGTTAAATCCAGAAATATAATTATAAAGTATGAGGTGAGCGGTAGAAGAGATTGGGAGGAACTCGGTGAGTCCCTCAATGATACCAAGTATAAAATAATGTAACATAGAATTATTGTAATTAACAAATTATACCAATAACCCCCTCTATCACCTAATCTCTCCTGTTAATAATAAGAAGAGTTTAGAATACTCTATACTTTAAATATATGATATCATATATTTAAAGTATAGAGTATTCTAAACTTTAAATATATGATATCATATATTTAAAGTTT
>JANNCJ010000061.1:0-8532 GCA_031386485.1 bacterium | reverse complement strand
CAGGCGCGCGCGAGGTATATATTATCGAGGAGCCAATGGCAGCTGCCATAGGTATACGAATGCCTGTGCACGAGGCTGAGGGCTCAATGATAGTCGACATTGGTGGCGGTACTACAGATATTGCGGTGATATCACTTGGCGGTATAGTCCGGTCGAAGTCTCTTAAGATTGCCGGTGATAAGCTAACACAAGATATAGTAGTATATATGAAAGAGGAGCACAAACTACTAATTGGTGAGAAGACTGCCGAAGAAGTTAAGATACAGCTTGGCTCAGCGATGCCAATAGGAGAGGGCAGTGATATGCAGGTCAAGGGACGGGATATGGCTACTGGTCTACCTAGAGAAATTACTATAAGCGATAATGATATACGTAAATGTATGTACGGCTCACTCTCGCAGATTATTGATTGCGTCAAGCAAGTTATAGAGCTGACACCACCTGAGGTACTGATAGATATTATGCAAAAGGGCGTCACTCTCGCTGGCGGAGGAGCTCTTATAAAAGGCATAGACGAGCTAATGGCTATACAGCTTAAGGTGCCAATTAATATTTGTGAGGATCCTCTGACTGCTGTAGTGAGGGGATGTGGTGTTATACTAGATGACGTAGACAAATATATATAGATGTTATAATAAAAGATCATGATGAAATCGCGCTTAGATAAAAATAAAAGTACTTATAAAGCCATTACACTCGCCATATTAATATTGGTAGTAGTCTTAATTTTTAGTACTAATTTTTTTAGATCATATGTCTCTGATTTAATTAGCAATTCTTATACAAAGTTATTTATAAACCAAAATGAATATACAAATTTATTAGAGGAAAATAATAATCTCAAAAATAAACTAGAAGAACTTAATATACAGATATCAAGTAGGCAGGATCTAAATCAATTAGTGCGCGAGGGTATGGTCGACGTTATAAAAGCCAACTCTATACTTCGATCAGATAAAATTAATTTTGTGTATTCCGAAGTCTTGATTAATAAGGGAGAGCGAGATGGAGCTTCACTCGGAGATATTGTTATGCTAGCTGGCTTAAGTCCAGTCGGTTATATATCAAAATTAAATTCTGCTTCATCGGTAGTAACTCTGTATTCAGCAAATGGTAATACTGTAGAAGTATTGTTAGAAGTTACTCTGAGTAAAGAAAAAGAAAATGAAAATGAAAATGAAAATTTAGCGGACGATATTGATTTCGCTTCTAGCTCTAGCACAAGCTCATCAAGAGTAGATCCTCAGATTCTAGTTAATAAGTCTCTAGAAGTAAAAAATCTCTATAGCCTAGAAGCTGTAGGTGATGGTAAATTTGGCTTACTCATCAAAGCAGATTATGCATTAATGATAGCTACAGGAAGTGTGGTATATCTTAAAAGTAATCCCGACTATAAGCTTGGAAGTATAGTAAATATTGAGAATAATGAAAGTACAAAAGAAAAGTATCTTTATGTTAAGCCAGACTTCTCTATAATTAATAGTTCCATTCTTTATATTTTAAAATAATATGCTCATAAAATCTCTACTATTTTTAAGTTTATCTGTAGCTATACTAACCGACCTTGTATTTGCGACAAGAATACCTATTTATAGTATAATACTTATATTGATAATTTTTATCTATTATGAAATTTCCCCGCTTATACGTTAATCATAAAGAACAAAATGAAATTGATCCAGAGGATATATTTATAGACTCTAAGAATGTTTCTAGTTTAGACAGAGAAACATTAGATGGTACCTTCAATAAGCCGATCAATAGTCGAATTTTTATTATGGCTCATGTGCTCGTTTTTTCTTTATTTATTTTTTTTGGATTCAAAGCGTATGGATTACAGGTAAGGAGTTATGAGAGTTTCGAAGAGCTGGCAAAGAAAAATTATACCAAAAAGACCCCAATATTTGTGAGTAGAGGAGTAATAAAAGATAGGAATGATGTGCTCCTTGCCTGGAATGAAGACATAAATAATAATATTAATATTATACCCAAAAGATATTATATAAAAAATGTCGGTCTAGCTAATGTGCTAGGTCATATCTCATACCCCAAGAAAGATAAGGGCGGAATATTCTGGCAAAGTGAATATAACGGAGAAGCTGGCCTCGAAAGACAATATAACAATACTTTGTCAGGTACAAATGGCGAACGAATAATCGAAGTGATGGCCAACAAAGAAATAGCTAAAGATAATATAATAAATGAAGGTAAAAGTGGTGAGTCAGTGCTAACATTTATGGATAGCAAAGTTAATCAAGTTTTTTATAAACACTTAAAAGAAGTAGTAGAAAATCAAGGTTTCAAAGGTGGAAGCGCAGTAATGATGAATGTGAATAATGGTGAAGTTATTGCTATGGCTAATTATCCAGATTATGATAATAATCTGTTTATTAATGCTAGCAGCACTGCGGAGAGACAAATAAAGGATAGTTATCTCATAGACAAGAATACTCCTATGCTTAATAGAGCTGTCTCGGGTCTCTATACTCCAGGATCTACGGTTAAGCCTTTCATAGCATACGGCGCTTTATACGAAGGTGTGATCAAAGAATTTGATAGTATTTATTCTAGCGGTGCACTTACAATTAAGAATAAGTATGGAGGACCTGATACTATTTTTAGAGATTGGAAGGCTCATGGTTATGTGGATGCTCGTAATGCGATAGCAGAGTCATCAGATGAATACTTTTATCAGATTGGCGGTGGCTATATGGATCAGAAAGGGTTAGGGATTAAGAGAATAGAAAAGTTTATGAATTATTTTGGATTTGCTACAAGTACTGGAGTAGATCTACCGCTCGAAAAGCAAGGTGTAATACCGTCGCCAGAGTGGAAGGCTAAGAATTTTATTGAAGGTGATTGGCTGCTTGGTAACACTTACCATACTTCAATTGGGCAATATGGATTTAAAACAACTCCTTTAGAGCTTGCGCGCTCAATAGCAGTCATAGCAAATGGTGGTAAAATAATTAAGCCAAGAATTGTTGATACTCCTAGCAGCACAGTCCCATTAGATATTAATCTTGATAGAAGTGTACTTAAGGTTGTAAGAGAGGGTATGCGTATGGCAGCTGGAGTTAGTGGCACTGCTCACTACTTTTCTGATTTACCATTTAAGGTTGCTGCTAAGACTGGTACTGCGGAGCTCGGAGTTAATAAGGATAGAGTTAACTCCTGGTCTACAGGCTATTTCCCTTATGACGATCCTAAATATGTATTTGTCTTTTTGATGGAGAATGGCCCAGTCACCAATACTGTAGCCTCTTCTAAAATTATGCGTAAAGTCTTTGACGACCTCATCTACCTCACCCCAGAATATTTTGAGACCAAAGATGACAAATAAAATGAAAACAAACACATATGAAATCCGCTATATAAATAAGAGTTTTTTAGTAAATTTTTTAAAACGAACCCAAAAATTAAGTTTTTTAAGAACACGAATTTGCAATAAATACATCTTGACAGAAGTATAATTTAGTGTATAATATATAACGTGAGCTAAATTAGTTTTCAAGCTCAACTACGTACCTATTTCAACCCCCAATGCGCAACAAAGCGCGAATGAAAGTGAGACGAAATGGCAAAGAAGCAAGCCCAAGCCCAGAACCAGAACAAGAGCAACGGCAGCGGCAAGAAGGGTCAACAAGCCCAAAAGTCCGCAAAGCCGCCCAAGGAGCCAAAGGTGAAGGGCAAAAAACCTGACTTCACCGCAAGGCCGAAGTTCGATCCAGCGGCTCGTGACAGCACTAACCGTCGACTCAAGGATTCAGAACCCTGGTATTCTAACCTCGTGGAAGGAGTACTTGGCGAATACACCTACGGAGTTCGCGGCGACATGCCGTGGTTACGCACCTGCTCAGTCGAGATGATGGAGGGGCAGGGTGAGCCATTTGTTGCAATCTGGAACGATGAGCATGACGTGTTCGTGCCGCGCCTGTGGTTGTTTCGTGACGAAGTTCTATGCAATTTCGTCAAGGGCTGGAAGCGAGGCGAGCAGATTCAGTTGCTGCGCGATCTCAAGATGGCCATGGCCTCTGAGGTCGATGTCTCAAAGAAGAAGTACCAAGCTGCCAAGCTCCAAGCTCACGAGCCGACCCTGATTGAAATGGCGGTTCCGGTAAAGACTGCAAAGCCAACTCAGCAAGTGGACGAGAAGTTGACACCGCGTCTCAACTCGTTCAACTTGGCCAAGTCTGCATCTCTGACGCTTGCCATTCTTCGGATGCGTGTGTATCAAGAAGGTGTCGCTGGTCTGTATCACATGGAGCTCGAGCAACAGAAGCGTGTCTACTTCCTCCGGGAGAAGATGGGTGGAGCACAGAAGGTTACTTTCGTCGGCGCGGACCTGGACGATCTGCTGATTCAGATCGAAGACACACATCCGCAAGGTGTGACGGTCGATGTCGCTGAAGTCGTCAACGGACCCCGGCACCCACTCAATACAGTGGACGTAGCTGACATGCGTAATGCACGTCGGCACGTGATCGCTTGGTTGCAGAACAACTTCAATCTTGGTCAACAAGCCGAGAGTGACACTGCCTCGCAAGGTGTGTCATACACGGCCTGACACCAACCCAGTCGCTCACGCGTGATAACGTGAGTACAGCCCCCAATACTAACGTCGTGATGACTGTGAGTGCGGGGGTATTTTTTATTCTATAATAAATGATTTAAATTATTTTAATAATTTTAATTTTTTAAAACGAACCCAGTAGAGTAGAAAGATATAAATATTTGATTATATAAAATAGGTATTTTTTGAAATATAGATTTTAAGCAAAACAAAACAGGCCTTGCGGCCTGCGCTCAGTTACGCATTGGGAGTAGCATGCTGAGCATAGAGAGTGTGCAGTACTCGGGAAACTCGTTCATCCGAGCTGCAAACTCGGAAGCTGTCAGGTGGCCTTTTCCGCCGCAATTCACGCAGGGTTTCCATTTGAATTCGAGCGAGCCCTGTACTTCGAGCCCAGAAATCGGGTCGAACCAGTCATCGTCGAAAAACTCTTCCCCGCCTTGACCTTCACACGCATTGCAGGTAAGATGACCTTGATCACCACCTATTTTGCGGACACGGTGTACACGGCGATGCTCACTCACCTCCCGCTGGACAACTGACATGTGCAGTTTTGGCATGGAATCTCCTTTTCTGAAAAAAGTATGCCTTTTAGTATTATACATAAATATACAAGTATTGTCAAGTGCACAAGAATGCGGAATTGTGTTATAATACTACTACGCTAAAGCTTCGAAGTACAAGTAAGCTTAGATATAAAAATAATATATGGAAAAAGAATATTTAACATTAGAAAAGAAAGGTGAGCTCGAGCTAGAGCTTAATGACTTAGTAACTAATAAGCGTAAGGCTATAGCTGAGGCACTCGAGTACGCTAAGAGTCTCGGAGACCTTAGTGAGAATGCTGAGTATCATCAGGCTCGCGAGGATCAAGCACATCTAGAAGACAGGATAAGAGAGATAGAGTATATACTTAAGCACGCTATCATAGCAGAGAAGCATCACTCAAATAGAGTCGAAGTCGGGTCTACTGTTAATGTTAAGAAGAAAGGGGATAAGGTGATAAAAAAATATATGATAGTCGGAAGTGAAGAGTCAGATGCAACGAATGGTAAAATATCAAATGAGTCACCGCTCGGAGCTGCTCTACTTAATAAAGAGAAAGGTGCAGAAGTAGTAATAATAACTCCAAAGGGTGAGAGTGTCACTTATATAATTGACAGCATTGAGTAGGAGATTTTATTTTAAAATTATGAATAAGATAAGTCTTAATCATGTAAGAGAAGAATTCTTAAAGCATATGAGCCAAAATGGGCACGTGATAATTAACAGTTCCCCTCTTATACCTGAGAATGACCCGACTACACTCTTTACTGGTAGCGGTATGCAGCCTATGCTCCCTTATCTACTCGGACAGCCTCATCCAAATGGTAAAAGGGTAGCAGATAGTCAAAAATGTTTTAGAAGTCAAGATATAGAAGAGGTGGGCGACAACAGACATACTACATTTTTTGAAATGCTCGGCAATTGGTCACTCGGAGACTATTTTAAAGAGGAGCAAATAGAGATGATGTGGGATTTTTTAATTAATAAAATAAAGCTTGATCCAGGTAATTTATACATTTCATGTTTTGAAGGCTCGCTAGAATTTAACGTCCCAAAGGATTCGGTATCATCTGGAAAGTGGCAAGAGCTTTTTAAATCAGTTGGTATTGATGCTAAAATTGGTGACAAGCCAGAGATAAATGGAGTTCGAGAAGGAGAGAGAATATTCTATTATAGTATCAAGAAAAATACTTGGAGTAGAGGAGGTAACTTGGCTACAACACCAATGAATGATCCTAGCGGTCCTGACACGGAGATGTTTTATGATTTTGATCCAGAGAATAATTTAAAGATACACGAGAATAGCTTTTATAAGGACAGTGTGTGTCATGTTAATTGTGATTGTGGGCGTTATGTGGAGATAGGCAATAATGTCTTTATGCAATATAAGAAGACAAGTGAGGGGATAGTAGAGCTAGAGCAGAAAAATGTAGACTTTGGTGGTGGTCTCGAGCGTATTGTAGAAGCTGTTAATAACGATCCGGATATATTTAATCTTGATGTTTTTGATGAGGCTAAGCTTGTACTTGAGGACATGTCTAAGATTAAGTATGTGAGTGATCTCAGCGTCGACATGAATAACACCAAGAATACCACTTTTGCTTATAGAGTAATACTTGATCACATAAGAGCAGCAACATTTCTTATTGGCGATGGAGTGTATCCAGGGAGTAAAGATCAGCAATATTTTGTGCGCAGATTAATTAGGCGCGCTGTTAGATTTGCCCGTAATCTTAACATCAACACTAACTTTACTTCTGCTGTGGCAACAACTTATATTAATTATTATAAATATACCTATGAGAATCTTATTTATAAAGAAGAAGAGATATTAAAAGCTCTGAATGATGAAGAAAGTAAATTTCGTAAGACTCTAGAAAGCGGAATTAAAGAGTTTGAAAAGTCTATAATATTTTTAGAATCTAAAAATTTAGAAACCAGCGAAGTTATTATAGCAAAAAATTATGTTTTAGGTGGTGACAAAATTTTTGATTTATTACAGAGTCATGGTTTTCCAATTGAACTAACTGAAGAAATGTTAAAAGAGAGAAACATTAAAGGTGATTTTGAAGATGCGAAAAAAAGAATACAAGCTCATTCTGAAATGAGCAGGACAGCGAGTGCGGGTAAATTCAAAGGTGGTCTCGGAGGTGATGGGGAGTCCGAGATCAAGTATCACACAGCGACACATATGTTACATCAAGCGCTTAAGATGGTGCTAGGCGAGAGCGTAGCCCAGAGAGGCTCTAATATTACAAGCGAGAGATTAAGATTTGACTTCGCATTTGAGAGGAAGATGACAGATGATGAGATTAAGAAAGTCGAAGACATCGTTAACTCTGCAATTAAGAAAGATTATAAGATGATAAGAGAAGAAGTGAGTTATGATGAGGCGAGAAGTAGAGGTGCCATAGGACTATTCGACGATAAGTATGGTGACAAGGTCTCAGTCTATCACATGGGTGAAAGTAGTCTGGGTAAGAGTAGAGGCGAAGAGGGACTCTTCTCACTAGAATTCTGCGGCGGTCCTCATGTAGAGAGTACTGGCAGTATGGGCACATTTAGAATCACAAAAGAAGAAGCAGTCCAGGCCGGCGTCCGCCGCATCAAAGCAGTGCTTGAGTAAGTGGTGTCGAGTTGTGATATAATCAGACTATGAAAAATAATAAAGGCTCAAGTGAGTACAAAATGAAGCATAAGATATTAACTGAGCTGCGTACAATACCAGGAGTTGGGAAGGTGATATCGCATGATCTCTATGACCTCAATATACGAGGTATTGATGACTTAAGGAGAATCAGAGCTGACAGGTTATATGATATGCATAATAAGTTAAAAAAGAGTGTGCAAGACAGATGTATTCTCTATACTTTTAGATGTGCTATAGACTATGCAGACAAGAGTGAAAGCGAAAGGAAAAATTTCAAAAAGAACTGGTGGGATTATAAGGATAAGTAAGTGTAAATAGTATAAGTAAACATAAAAAAACGCCACGGGTTTCCCCGCGGCAGCAGCGTCATTTCTTGTCGCGCAACATGTGGCCGCCGACGTAAAGAAAGATGCCAATAACGATCAATGGCAACGCACCCCAGAGTGTGATATCCAGATCTTTCACACCCCGAGCGAAGAACGCGATTCGATCTCCGACGCCGATAATGACGCCAATAGCAAAGATTCCCATTCCCAACGCTTGGAAGAAATTCATGATTCGTCCTTAGTGTGCGACTTGACGACATGTCAGTCTTATAGTTTAGTATATCAGAGAGAGAAGGGGCACCCCACACCCTCTATTAGAACACCCACCATTTCCAATTCTACCTTTTTGTTTTAAGTTTCCTTTTAAGTATTTTAGTTTTCTCTATTTCATAAGCTTCAAGTGGTGTTAAAGAATTAAGACAATCCATGTAGTGATT
>JANNCJ010000022.1:0-6480 GCA_031386485.1 bacterium | reverse complement strand
GACGTTATGGGCTTTGTGTAAGAAGATACTCATCTCTACATTGTAACACTTTATTCGAAGCAGAGCTTAGCGGAATAGGACCGAGAGGGGGATTTAAATAGAGAGGACGTAGAAGAAAAAAGAGAAGAGGTGGCTCAGATTGAGAAAATTGGTGACAGCGATCTGGTCTTCCAGTCTAAACTAGACTCTTTTGCTAAGCGTAAAATTAAAGAATCAAGAGAAGTGACTGTTACTGCTGAGACTGGTACTCTTGTGGGCAGAATGTCAAAAGACGTGGTAGCCGTGCTACTTGGAGTTGATGGCATGATACCAAAGACTTTAACAATTACTCCTAAGGTTAATCTAGAAAATGCTTGGAATAGAAAAATAAAGTATTCAGGACTCAGTGATGCCGCTGCTCACAAGCTGCCATTGCTTATAAATGCGTTTGAAAAGACTACAAGAAATCCGATGACAATTAAAGACTTTGAATTTAATGTAGAGTCCGCGCTAAATGAGCTTAAAAATAATTTTGATTTTGATAAATATGGTAAAGCTATGGGACTCGATGAAGCTAGGATACAAAAATTAAAACAATTTGCAAAAACTGTGAGTGCAAAACATCTTATACCTTACCTTATAACAGAGATGCTTCCTGGTGGAGTAGTTACTAGTAAAGGTGAGGTAAGTGCGAGGAATATAAAAATTCTAGACTTCCTACTCAGTACCCTAGGCCCAGAATACATTGACATGGTGCCTGCACAAGGTGACGAATATCTAAGTCTTGGTGGGTATCAATTCACTTCGCTAAGTATTAAAAATGATTCTGATGGGACCAGTGGACCAATATCTAAAGCTTCTAAATATGTTACGAAGCCGAATCTTAGTCTGCCTGGCTCTGTATACCTTTTGCGTGGTGCTGATCATCATGTAGCTGCATATCTACTTGCTCTTCACCACTTTTCTGTCACACTTAAAAAAGTTGAATCTAGCAGATTAGTAGAAGTAGATAATTTTCTTAAAAATTACATACAAGTTGTCGGCTACCTGGGTGCTTGCCACAATCAGTCTCAGAGCGCAAATGACTTTGCTAGATATATTAATGGGAAGTCAGGTGCTCAAATTGAATTTGTAAGAAAGAGTGATAAGTTAAGTAAAAGGGTTGTCGAACATTATAATAAATCAGTAGATAATGCAATAGCATATAAAGTATATGGACCATTATCATACAAGACAGTGACTCCAGTCAAAAATACAAAGGACTTGAAATAAACACAAAAGCGGCGCCGGAGGCGCCGCTTTGTTTGTAAGTTTAAAACTTAAAAAATATTAGTTATTTACTGTCTCCTTAAGAGCCTTAGCAACGCTAAACTTAACAGCTTTAGAAGCTTTAACTTTAACTTGCTCACCAGTTTTCGGGTTACGAGCCATACGAGCTGGTTTATCCTTGATTGAGAATTTACCAAATCCAGCCACAGACACCTCGTCTCCTCTCTTTAACGCCTTTGTAACGGTATCAAATAAAGCCTCTACCACCTCTTCTGATTGGGTCTTGGTAGTATTTAGTATCTTATTAATTTCTTCTGCTAATGCAACTTTGTTCATGAATTTTTTATTAAATTTTCGAAAATTTATTAATAGTCGCGATAAATGATTTTATGGCGCTAAAGACATTATATATATAGCTCTTTTAAAAAACAAGATTGATTTTATCCGAAAAATATGTTATAATGCACAAATCGGAAGCTCTATTCTCCGAGTACGTCAATGTTATGAGCTTGGCGTATCAAGTAATCGAGCGTGGGGTAAACCTTCTGGGCAACCAGTAAAGTATTGGGTAACATGCTGTGGGTCGACAGGGAATGGAACCTCACCCTGACTAAGCCCTGTCTCAGGCTTGGTCGATCAGCAACCTCCGTGAATCATACAGCAGACGAAGCGAAAGCTGAATGCAATGTGTGATAAAATGTGACCAGTGGCTTTTTGCTACACTCGGGTGCAACCCCGAGTTTTTATTTTGGCGGAAATGGGGGGATTCGGTCACAAGTCTTATTTCTCATTCTTCGAAATATAAGACTCGCGACCCCGTATTCTCATCCCACACATAACACAAAGCAGTTTGTGTTATTCATTTCCTCCGCTATACTGCGGAAATGGGGGGATTCGAACCCCCGAGAGCTTGCACCCTGCTACCTTTCCAAGGTAGTGCACTAAACCGCTATGCGACATTTCCGTTAAGACATTATATCACA
The DNA here is from genome assembly GCA_031386485.1 of bacterium. GTDB lineage: Bacteria > Patescibacteriota > Minisyncoccia > Phycocordibacterales > UBA5272 > JAUPVO01. Next base: position 4,249 of record JANNCJ010000022.1, on the reverse strand, counting down.
TTTTATTCTTGTATTAATACTAACATGTGATAAAATAAATATATGAAAACAATTTTAATTGATGCCATAGACGCATTTGTCGTGGAAAATTCAGATGGAGTATTTGAGATATATAAACCTTTACAAGATCTTCTTAACAAATATGATAACGACAAAATAATACTAACCGGGGCGAATGATGAGCAATATAAAGCTTTTGGACTAGACAAGATGCCTTATAAAGTTTTTACCTTAAAACATAATCCAGAAAAATCAGTTCCTGAATATTATAGAATATTACTTAGAGAATTTGAATTAAACGCATCAGACACAATTTATTTTGAACATAACCCGGAAGCGGTTAGTAGTGCGGAGTCGGCCGGAATCAAAACTTTTTATTGGGATAATGAAGTGAGACCAATAGCTGAGCTAGAAGAATTTTTCAATAATAATTTATAAGTTAATTCTGATTTATTATCACCCCACTTTCTTTGCAGCTGGTAAACAGATAAATATATTACCCATGATATAATAGTAATATGGAGAAAAAGAAGATTAATAATACTAAAAATACTAGAGAAAATCCTATAGTTATTTATAACAATGAAGACGGTACTGTGAATTTGTCAGTTTTTATTGAAAACGACAATGTCTGGCTAAGTCAAAAAACAATTGCCTACTTTTTGGCTGTTCTGTGGATAATATCGCGCTTCATTTAAAAAATATTTTTGAAACTAATGAATTAAACCAAGTTTTCAGTGTCCGAGGATTTCTCGGTAACTGCAAGTGATGGAAAAAAATACAAAACTAAACATTTTAATTCTGATTTATTATCATCCCGCTTTCTTTACAACTAGTGGAGAGGAACGATTTGATAAAGGTTGGGCATTGGAGAGATATACTTTTCTCACTCGCGTCACCGTTATTCTTAAGTCTAAAGTTACAAGTGATATAGCCATTATTATCACTATCTTCACCTTGGCAATTCTTACCCACGACAGAGTAGTCCGCATACAAGTTGGCTACATACTTGGCGCCCATCACGAGCCCTCTACTTGATCTCATCTGATTACCAAGAATAAAATAAGAATAGAATACGAGTGCGATTAATAATATAAATATAATAATAGCTATATACTTTTTCATAATCTGATTATAGCACAAATTATTAACTACTTACTCTTTGGCTTGATGATATGATCTACTATGCCATATTTCTTCGCCTCTTCAGCTGTCATCCATCTATCTCTATCGCTATCTTTTTCTATAGTCTCCACTTTTTGTCCCGTATTATCAGCCATTATTTGATTAAGAAGTTTTTTTACTCTTAACCCCTCGTTTAAATCTATCTCCATATCCGTAACCTTTCCTCTTGTGCCAGCACTTGGTTGATGTATCATAACTGTAGAGTTCGGAAGAATGGACCTTTTACCTTTTGCTCCCGAAGAGAGTAGAAATGCTCCCATTGATGCCTGCATACCCATTCCAATTGTCGCCACGTCACACTTAAGATGCTGCATTGTATCATAAATCATAAGGCCATCATACACAGATCCTCCAGGGGAATTAATATATAGCATTATATCTTTCTTTGCATCCTCCGCTTCTAGGAATAACATCTGAGCTACAGTTATTGATGCTGTATGCTGATTTACATCATCTCCGAGGAATATTATACGCTCCTTAAGTAAGCGCGAGTATATATCATAAGCCCTCTCTCCATTTTGTGTCTTTTCTATTACTGTTGGTATTAACATATAGGTTAGTATAGCAAAATTTTATCAAAAATCAAAAACTTCCCCTCTCCTTGGGAGAGGGGTTAGGGGTGAGGCCTGTAAAATCAAAAAACACCTGCGGGAGATAGTGACAAGTGTTATGTGTGTGCTTGTCAGCATGTCTCGCAGGTGTTTATAAAAATATTACATATGTTTTTGTGTGTACGTGTCCATTTGTAATCTAATGATAACCAAACCTAATCTAATTATTTATTTTTACTAACCTTATAAAGAGCAAACTTTAGGAGACACAACCTGCTTACATTTTGCCGACTAGCCGTCGGTGAGGCTTTAAGAGACTCTGTCTCTCTATTTACTATTATAATCTCAATTGTCCTTTATGCAAGTCCTTTATAAATATTGCTGTGGATAACTATAACTTGTCTTTTAAATATATAATGTGTATACTGTTAGCAAATATGAAAATACACAGATTTTACATCAAAGACTATGTCGCCAAAGAAAAATTTAAACTAATAGACAAGGAGTTGGCTCATCAACTTACAAAAGTCTTAAGAATAAAATCAGGCGAGCAAGTAATTATATTTAATGGTATAGAGAATTATGACTATTTGTGTAAAGTCAGTGAAATAAGTAACAAAGAAATATGTTTCACACTTATAGAAAAGTTAGAGAAGAGTAGTGAGGTGAAAAGAGTGGTGAATTTATACTTTGCTATACCTAAGTCTGGAGTCGAAGATATATTACGAGCATGTTCTGAGATAGGTGCTGATAGCTTTTACCCAATAATAACCGAAAGGACTGAAAAGAAAGACTTAAATCATGAGAGGTTGGTGAAGATAATAGTCGAAGCGAGTGAGCAATGTGGACGTAACATTATACCCATTATAAATTACACACAGAAGTTGAATGATGTTTCACCGTTTCCCAAAAACTCAATCGCATATCACACCAAGAATACTGACCCCTCTCCAACCCCTCCCCATGGGAGGGAGCTTGGCCCACTTACATCCAGTCCTTCCATTGGGGAAGGTGCCCAAAGGGCGGAAGGGGTTGTATCTATCTTCATCGGACCTGAGGGTGGCTTCACAGACAGTGAGATCGATTATATGGCAAAATGCGGGGCAGAGATCAGGAATTTGAATACATATACATTAAGGACAGTTACCGCTGCCCCAGTGTGTCTTTTTGACGCAATGATGAGGGATTAGGATTGTCTCTTGGAACAATAAGCAAATACAACTCTTTTATAATTAATAAGTTATAATATTATTATAACAATATGAGCACAACAATATATAATAGTGGAGAAGCGCACAGAATTAACTGGGACTTTGTGAGTAGACTTTTTATCGGTTTACTCTTTATAATTTCTGGCATTATGAAGGTCATGCATTTCGAAGAGATAGTGCTATCGCTTAACGATATCCAGATCTCTCCTTCACTCTCCCCAATAATACTCACATTCGCCATACTTATAGAAATAGTTGTCGCGACCCTTTACATTAAGGGTGGGAAGTGGAAAGATGCGAATGGTTATACTCTGATTGCCTTTGTGGCTATAGTTACTGTAATAATGCATAACAATTTTGGAGATCCTGCTCAGGCTACGCAGTACCCTGTTAAGTGTGGTGGTGCCCCCACCTCCAGCGCCAGGCTGGTGAGGATCCTCTTGATCACCAGCGGTCGCAGTTGTTGTTTCGCACGAGCGGTTGCTTGATTTTCCAAACCAGTAGAGAGGACTCATGATGCAACGATTCGAAGGCAAGACGGTCATTGTTACTGGCGGCGGCGGTGGCATCGGAGGCGCAAGCTGCCACCGCTTCGCAAAGGAGGGCGCGCGCGTTGCGGTGCTCGACCTCAACCTGCCGGCTGCCGAGGCCGTGGCGACCGCGATCCGGGCCGACGGCGGACAGGCGGCCGCCCTCCTCTGCGACATTACCGACCGTGCCAGTGTCGATGCGGCGGTTTCGACAACCGAAGCCCAGCTCGGGCCCACCGATGTGCTCGTCAATAACGCCGGCTGGGATATCTTCAAGCCCTTCACCAAAACCGAGCCGGCGCAGTGGGACAAGCTGATCGCCATCAACCTGATCGGCATGCTGCATATGCATCATGCCGTGCTGCCCGGAATGGTGGCGCGCAAGGCGGGACGCATCGTCAACATCGCGTCCGATGCGGGACGGGTCGGCTCATCCGGCGAAGCCGTGTATGCCGCCTGCAAGGGCGGACTGATCGCGTTCTCGAAGACAATCGCCCGCGAACATGCACGCCACGGCATCACGGTCAACGTGGTCTGCCCGGGCCCGACCGACACCGCCCTGTTCGCCGACTACAAGGCCGGCGCAGGCAACCCGGAGAAGCTGATCGAGGCGTTCACACGCTTGATTCCGCTCGGGCGCATCGGCCAACCGAATGATCTGCCGGGCGCGATTGTTTTCTTTGCCAGTGACGACGCCGGCTACATCACCGGTCAGGTGTTGAGCGTCTCGGGTGGCCTCACCATGAACGGTTGAACCTCAATCACGATCAAC
>JANNCJ010000092.1:0-10434 GCA_031386485.1 bacterium | reverse complement strand
GGTCGGATATAACATCGTAACCTTGGATCCCATATTAGCATTGACCCACTCCATCTTGCCACTTTCGTCCACAAGAGCCTTCTTGGTATTCAGATTATAAGTATTGCGTGACCAATTCTCTATGCTTATATATTTCATCTTCGCATTCTTTTTTACAAATATTTCTACACATCCTGCGTGTAGATTAGAACTATTACTCTTAGGCGCACTGCAGCCCTCAATGTAAGTCAGCTCGGATCCCTCGTCAACTATTATGAGAGTGTGTTCAAATTGTCCGCCATATTCTGTATTCATCCGGAAATATGCTTGGAGCGGCATAGTAACTTTTATACCTTTGGGCACATATATAAATGTCCCGCCGCTCCATACAGCTCCGTGCATCGCTGCGAAGTAATGCTCGCTTGGTCCTACACATTTAGTCATAAAGTATTCTTTAACTATACTCTCATGAGTATGTATCGCTACGTCCATATTTTCGAATATCACCCCCTGCTTTGCTAAGTCGTCTTTAAGCTTATGATATATCATACCACTGTCATACTGCGCTCCTACACCTCCGAGATAATCGCGCTCTGCTTGTGGTATCCCCAGCTTTTCAAAAGTATTCTTAACATCAGCATCTACATTATCCCAGCTTTTTGTTTCTACGAATTTCGGGTCCACAAAGTATTTAATTTTAGCCAAATCAAGTCCATTTAGGGTTGGACCAAAAGTAGGCAAGGCTAAAGAACCAAGCAAATCAAGACTTTCCCGCCTCCTCTCCCCCATCCATTCGGGTTCGTTTTTATTATTCGAAATCCCCTTCACCATTTCGTGGGTGATATAATTCCTGTCTGCCTCCACCTTTACAGATTTCATAATTATAATTATAGCACATAATGCTTTCTTGTATTTTATTTGACTAAAACATAAATTCTGTTATAATTGAACTATTACAACTTTGCCTTGGAGGCAAAATGTCCGTGATCTTTTTTGTACCCCACGCTGCGCCCACACTGAATGGGACGCTCATTGGATTCGGAGTCCTACTCGGACTGTTGATCGTGTCGCTCGCCGCAAGCCACTTTCTAAACAGGCAGCGGAGAATAGAAAAAATGTGATTGTTGAACTCAATTGCCCCCCCCTACCAGCCCGCCTCACAAGCGGTGTTTTTTTATTGTAATAATATACTTTTACCAATCTATTGCAAAATTTTTCATAAATGCTATAATGTATTTATGCAATCAATGGTTTTACTATCAAATGTAATACTTTCTATAATTTTGGTTATATTAATCTTAATTCAAAGATCCAGCACGGACTCGGGCGGGGCTTTTTCTCAGGATTCATCTACAACATATAAAAGAAGAGGTTTTGAGATGTTGATATATAGATCAACTATCATGGTCGCTGTATTACTATTTGTGAGCCTAATTATTCACTCTTTTGTAGTTATTAATTAATATTATCTTTACAGATAACGTGTAATAGGCGTACCCTTATCCATAATTAATTTGCATTATATTAAAATGCTAAGTATCAAACTATTTAAAGAAAAGAGCTTCTTAGAAAAGCTTACTATTACAATTAGAAATATTCCAGAAGACAAGATGTTTTATATCGGTCTGTCTAGCATATCACTAATGATCTTAATATCAATTTTTGCTATTAAGTCATTTAATAGTAGTTATGGACTTTATATGCCAAAAAGAGGCACGGACTTGTATATGATAAGCGAAGAAAATATTAGATTCTTAAACCCACTATATGCTAAGAATAACTTAGAAAAGTTCACGTCTTCACTCCTCTACTCATCTCTGGTCAAATTAGAAGGTGATAAATATATAAACGACCTGGCTGAATCAGTACAAATTGATGCAAATGGTCAAATCGTAAATGTTAAATTAAAAGACGATGTATATTTTGCCGATGGTAGTCCAATTAATGCTGAAGATGTAATCTTTACTTTTGAAATGGCTGGCAATATTACTATAGACTATGAATCTCGAGTTAAATATGAAGGCATCAAATCAGAAATTATAGATAATAAAAACTTTAAACTTCTTCTCAAAAAATCTTACTCTAATATTTATGATTTATTAACAATTGGAATTCTCAAAAAACAAGATTATGCTGATATTAACTTAGATAACGTGTTCCAAAGTGAAAAGAGTTTTTTTACTACCGAGAGTGGTTTGTATAAAATTGAAGATGTTGGGAGGAACCAAGATAATAATATTTCTAATCTACTGCTTACAAAGAATAAATTTAGTAACATTACCACTAATCATAAATCTATAATTATAAAACCAGAGATGAGTGCAGAAGCGTCTCTAAATGAGCTTAAGAATTCTGACAATAATAATTTGGTATTGTTTGATGTTAACAAGATAGAATACGAAGAGCTTAAAAGTGTAGGCTATAAAAAGAATGATTATACTCTCCCGCGTATCTCAGGCATTTATCTTAATCCAAATAAAAATGAGATATTTAGCAAAAAAGAAAATAGAAAATATATTTATCAAGCCATAGACAGGAATAGACTAGTTGCCGATTATCTTAATAACTACGCAACGACCACATATGGCTTATTACCATCTTCTAAAAACATAGAATACGAAATACCAGTTTATAACAACATTAGCTCTTCATCCACTATCTCTCTTATAGTTCTGAATACTAGAAGCCAAATAGATATTGGAGAGTTTATAAAATCTGAGCTAGCCCAAATAGGTCTAAGTATAGAAGTGAGGCCTGTCGAAAATATAGATATAGTTAATAATCATATCAAAAATAGAGACTTCGAAATGCTACTCTATAATGTAGAGATTGATAGCCCGCTTACACTCTATGCCTTCTGGCACTCAAGCCAAAGGAATGCCCCAGGATATAATTTTACTTCATATGCAAGCAAGGATTTTGACAGCAATTTAGATCTTATAAGAAATTCGACTCAAAATGAAGTGGTAAATGAGGCACTAGGAAACTTAAAAAAAGAATTTTATAACGAGTTCCCTTATATACCTCTATATACCCAAATAAAGAGCATATATAATAAGTCAGACTCACATATAGATATACCCCCAAATATTAATAACTATAAAGAGCTATCTCAAAATATACAAAACTGGCATACCGAAAGAGAAATTATCTACAATTTTTTGACGAAATATCAAGACCTATCAGACAAAATTTACAAAAGTTTACATTAAAAATATATGAATAAAAATAAAAATTATAAAGGTTTCAAAACTAACAGTGAGTTAATCTCACGCAAAGAGAGTTACATTACCCCGCTCAAGGATGATAATATACGAATCATTAATCTTGGCGGTACCGAGGAATGTGGAAAAAACATGACCGCAATAGAATGGCGAGATAGTATACTCGTCATTAATGCTGGTGTGCAATTCTCATCTTCGGCCACACCTGGAGTTGATTATGTAATACCAAATATTAAATATTTAGAAGACAATATTTCAAAAGTTAAAGGCCTCATAGTAACGTCAAGTAATCTAGAGTATTCTGGATCTGTGCCTTTTGTTCTTAATATGATCAATAGTCCTAGAGTATATGGTAGGCTTTATACCAATACTTTGATTAATAAAAGATTCGAGGAATTAAGAATAGAAAATAAGTCTGAGTTTGTACCTATCGAAGAAGAAATGTCAATTAAAATAGGAGATTTTGATGTAAAATTTATTTCTATCAACAAAATGCTGGCTGACACTCTCTCATTAGAAATATCTACTCCAAACGGTACCATAGTATATACGAGTGACACCAAAAATTTAGACACTAATAGTTTGACTTCATCAAATAATAAATTATTTATCGCAGAGTCAATGAATATAGAAAATGTAGGTAGTGAAATATCATATAAATCAGTAGAAGATAAATTATCAAAAATTATAATCTCTGACACAGGTACTATACTCTTTGCAACTTTTGCTAATAATATTTACCATTTATTAAAAATTGTCGAGCTATGCCGTAAAGCTAACAAAAAACTAATTATCACAAGTAACTCTTGTAAATCGGCTTTGGAATCAGCCCAAGAAATTGGCCTACTTGGAGATATCAAAGATATAGTGATAGATATCAAAGATTATAAAAATTTTAAAAGAAATCAAGTTGTAATGCTAATTAGCGGCAGTGAAGGTAGGGAATTTGATAATCTTTATAAAATATTGCAGAATAGTAATGATTACTATAAGATTACAGATGGCGATCATGTCGTAATGGCAACCCATCCTATAATTCATAATCAGAGGACAGCACAGACAACCAAGGACGAGCTTTCGAGGCTGGGTGCTATTATACATCACTTTAAATATAGTGATATACTCTACTCACCATCAGCTGGTCATGATGAGCTCGGGACTCTACATGCTAAGCTAATGCCTAAATTTTTTATACCAGTTTCTGGATGTCATTATATGCTAAGAGTACACTCTGACATAGAAAGGAAAATTGGTGCTCCAGAAAATCACATTGTAATACCAGATAATGGTATGATAATAGAGCTTAGGCCAGATTTTAGCAGAATAACAAATACAAGAGAAAAATCTGAGAGTGAGATAGTGGTGGTAGATGGCAACAAGATTGGTAAGCTACATAATGTAGTTATTAAGGATAGAGAAACTCTAGGCGCTCAAGGTATATTCTTTGCTATAATCTTAATCGATATGAAAAATCATAAGCTTAAGAAAGCACCAGACATCGCAACTCGAGGATTTGTATTTCTTAATGACTCGCAAGATTTAATTACTAATGTTAAAACTATTATCACAGAGACAGCTAATTCATATCTTAATAAAAATAGACATATAGAGATAGATGATCTCAAAGCTGATCTCCAAGGAGTTTTACAAAAATACTTACTGCAAAAGACAGCTAAGGACCCAGTCGCCATACCTTTAATAATCAAAGTATAATATATGAACAATAAAAAAATTATAACAGCTCCGAGAGCTGAGCAAGCAAACAAAATGATCAATCATAAACCACGTAAAGACAAGAAAATGGTACAGCCTGTATTCGAGTCTAAGATGGGTAATCCAGACGAGACTTCTCACATACCGCCACTTAAAGATGGTGACATAAGAATAATTCATCTTGGAGGCCTCGAAGAGATAGGTAGGAATATGTCGTTAGTAGAATACAAAGATACTATTATAATTATCGACTGTGGTATACAATTCTCAGAGCAATCTACTCCAGGCATTGACTTTATACTACCTAACACCAAATATCTCGAGGAGAGAAAACATAAGATTAAGGGTATGTTTATAACTCATGGTCACCTCGACCACATTGGAGCTATACCCTACATCATGCCAAGAATTGGTAATCCAAATATCTATGCTAGAAATTTTACTCAGCTAATGATAAGAAAGAGACATGAGGAGTTCCCATATCTAGAACCACTTAAGATTAATATTATTGAAAAGGGGGGCAGCGTTACTATGGGAGATCTTAAAGTAAATTTCTTTGGAGTGTCACATGCTATTCCTGACTCTATGGGTATAATTGTAGAGACTCCATATGGAGATATTGTCCATACTGGTGACCTTAGACTTGATCATATCGATGGTATACCAAGCGAGAGAGAGATAAAGCAATACTCGATTTTTGATAATAGGAAAGTGCTACTCTTAATGACTGACTCAACTAATTGCGAGAATCCAGGCTTCTCTATCTCGGACTCTGTGGTCTATAATAATATCGAGAATGCTATCCGTGATACACCAGGCAGATTAATTATTTCTACATTCTCCTCGCAAGTCGAGCGTATGCTCTTTATGCTTAAAATCGCTGAGAAATACGGGAAGAAAGTGGTAGTAGAAGGTAGAAGCATGAAGACTAATGTAGAAGTAGCGAGATTAGCTGAGCTGCTTGACGTGAAGCCAGATACTATGATACCGATAGAAAGTATAGAGAGTTACCCCCCAAATAAATTAATACTTCTTGTAACTGGTGCCCAAGGAGAAGACTTTGCAGCGCTTGGACGTATTGGTCTTAAGAATCATAAGTATATCAAGCTCAGCCGCTTTGATACCATACTCATGAGCTCGTCTATAGTGCCAGGCAATGAGAGGCCGGTACAAAAACTAAAAGATAATCTTTCGCGTCAAGGTGCTCATCTTATACATTATAGGACAAGCGATATACACTCGTCCGGTCACGCTAATGCAGATGAGCTAGCTTGGATACATAAGAAGATTAATCCTAAATTCTTCATCCCTGTACACGGTTATCATTATCTGCTTACAGTACACTCTCAGATCGCTCAGAATACTCTTGGCATACCCAAAGAAAATGTGGTAGTCCCAGATAATGGTACGGTGATGGAGATCAGAGAGAATGGTACCAAGCTTGTCACCCTGAGTGAGTCAGCTCCAAGAGAGCTCCTCGTTGTCGACGGTACTACAGTTGGTAAGGTCTCAGATGTAATTCTAAAAGATAGACAAAATATCGGTGACGAGGGTGTCTTTGCTGTAATCATTATTATTGATGGTGCTAGCAATAGACTAAAGAAATCTCCGGACATTTCGTCACGTGGATTTATCTATCTTAAGGAGTCGCAAGAGCTGCTTATGGATGTCAGAGAGAATATCAAAAATACAGTAAATAATTATTTAGATAATAATAAATCTAACAATATTGACTCGCTTAGAAATGAGGTCAAGCACAACGTGTCTAATTTACTCTTAGATGCTACAGGCAAAAAGCCACTTGTCATACCAATTATAATCACAATATAACTTAAATTATTAAAGAGTTAAAGTATTATCGTGTTATAATCTATTAATGATTACAGTAATTAATTCAAAAGTAAAAAGCAAATTATTATCAATGACTTTGCTTGCAACTTTTATCTATTCATTCTTTTTGTCACTACCCTTATATAACTCTTCTACATATTTGGCTAATATTATTGGCGACCATAATGTCTACAGTATTTATATTGCATCAGCATTACTTGTAATAGTGTCTAACCTCTTACTTTCTAAGCTAGTAAGAAAATATCATAGTTACAAGACTAGTCTTACTATAGTATGTGCTGGCCTCTTGTCTACTCTCTCTCTATCACTTAGTCAAGATACTTACATCATAATATTATCTTATATAATATATACTATAGTATCTGCTTTACTTTTTACTTTACTTAATATCTTCGTCGATGAGTTTGAGAATGAGGAAGTAGGTGAAGGCAAAGTGAGAGGCTTATTCTTAATGCTTAATAATATTGGCATTCTTTTTGGAGCCTTAATATCAGGTCTTATCATTAATGTGTTTGGCTTCCAAACTTTATGGCTAGTTACATGTCTTATACTACTTCCTCTCTTCTATATATTTTTCCATTTTTATAAAAATATAAAAGATCCAAAATATAAATATGTCTCCCTCTCAGATGGTGTAGCTAGCTTAAAAAAGAATCATGATACTAGAGTAATATTCATCACCCTACTTTATCTCGAATCGTTCTTTGCTCTCATGGTTATACTAACTCCACTTTATCTTTTTGAAAAAGCAGGTATTAATATTGCCACCTATAGTAGCGTTATAATTCCAATTATCTTATTACCTTTTATTATATTGCCTTACACTCTGGGTAGACTGGCAGACAGGTATCATGCTGAGAAAGATTTATTAATTACCGGTGTTATACTAATAGCCATTGTAAGTTTGTTGCTTCCTTTTATTTACACCTTTCCCCTTATAATAATTATCCTCGCTCTCTTTATATCTCGAATTGGGGCTGCAACTGTAGAAACTATGTCATACTCCTACTTTTTTAAAACTGTAAATAAAGATAATATACTTCTTATTACACTATTTTCTAATATTAGAAGTTTTGCTACATTGATTACATCTCTTATATCATTTATCATAATTAATGTGCTAGATCAAGCTAATTATATTTTTTATATTTATGCTGCCATATCTTTATATGTTCTATATTTACTTACCAAATTAAAAACAAAGTATTAATGGTTGAGTAAGTAATACCTTTACAAAAGTATTTATTTGTAGTATAATATCTTAATGAAATATATTGCAAAAAATGCAGAAAGGATCAATAAGTCAATGCAATCTACTGGCCTCTATTCTCGTCGTGAAGGTGATAAGCTTATAGAGCAGCACAAAGTCAAGATAAATAAGAAGCTCGCTAACCTAGGGCAAAATGTGGCTATTGGTGACGAGATAGAGATAATGTCAGAGACCAAAAGCTTAACTTATGCTAAATATTATAAGCCAGTAGGCGAGGAAACTAGTGTGAGGAATGACCCTAAGCTACAAGGCTTACACCCAGTCGGGAGATTAGACAAGGACACGGAGGGTTTGTTAGTATATACGAATGACCCGACCATTACAGACCATTTACTAAATCCAGATAAAGAAATAGAAAAAGAGTATAAGGTTATCATTAGAGAAAAAGCAACTCCGAGAGTTGAGCGCATATTACTCGCGGGTATATACACCCAAGAAGCTGAGTATAAGCCAGTTAAGAGAATAAGTATAAGTGAAGACAGGAAGACAATAAGCTTAGTTATTGTTGAGGGTAAGAAGCATGAGATAAGAAGAATGATGAATGCCCTTAATCTTACTATAGTAAGTCTAAAAAGACTTCGTATAAACAAATTAAAACTTGGCAATATGAAACCTGGTAGTGCAGAGTTAATTACAAAAGAGGATTTATATTAGTAACTAGACTAATTTCTTAGCTACAACTTTTTTTGGTTTCTTTTGTTCTTTTTTGTGATATTTTTCTTCTTTAGCCATATACTTATATCATATACTAGATTAATAAATAAATACAGGCTCGCATGCTGCGAGCCTGTGTATAAGATGCAAACAGCTGATTAATTTCTGCACACATTATCGAGTAGTTTAAGTTCAGCAGGCTTCTTGTTCTTAATACTGAAAACCTGTAGGGGTTTTTCTCCAATAGAAATGTAATATACCACCCTTTTTTTAATAGCACGATTTCGAGCAACCAGCAGCATCTCTTCATAAGTCACTTCATATGCAACTATTATTTCATGATCAAACCTCTCTAGCCTACTTCTAATTTTCTCGTCTGCATATTGAAACATTTTGTGGATAATTTCGTTCGATTCATCATCCGTACCGTACAAATAATACTGTCTGCTATTGGGGTCATACATTCCATACTCCTGTTAGTTGAATCAGAGTTATTATAGCAAAAAATCTAATAAACTAAAAGTATCATATATCTTCTAAGAGTGTCCAAACTTACTTATATCCATATAAGCTGGCTCCCAGATATAGCCATCTAAGTCTTCGACTTCAAAAGTATACATAAAGTCGCCCTCTCTAGGATCTTAACTATTAAGTTAATATATAAATCAAGAACCAAAAGTCATAAAGTTGGCACTTTCATATTTGCGTATCGCTTTTTTAAAAATCCATAAAGCGAATATAAACCAAAAGATAGATAAAGCTAAAAGTAGTAACATTTTTGAGAAAGAAGTTTGTGTAATAGCTTCAACTGGCAGTGTACCAATGAGTAGCGACGGCACAAGGAATGTAAAAACAAAACGTGTTGTACCTTGGAATGCACCACCATGGAATAGTGACGGTGTAAAAAATATTTCGAATATACTTCGAGTGACTGCTTCAGGATCAGAAAAAAAGAAGTTTATAGACTGTACTAATATTGTTACACCTATGAATGTAATTAGAGAAATAATAATCAAAAGTAAAGTCATGCCTATTTGTGGAAGTGTTGCAGATATCATAGCGAGATAAATAATAATACAAATGATCCCAAAGAAGGCGTCACCTACCGCAGACGCGCTAAAAGATGATGTCGCAATACGAGAAAGTAGATTTTTAGGAGAAATAAGAAATTGATCAAATCTACCACTCGAAATTAGTTGTGGCATTTCTCTAAGACCTGAGCAGATTGAGTATACAATTCCAAATACCAAAGCTACAAAACCTTGTAAACCAAAGATATCGGCTTGGCTCCAACCCCCAATATCACCGACAGTTTGAATGAGGAAAACCCATATCAAAACAAATGATACATTGTTGATCATCATGCCAAAAATATTCATCCAAAAGCTAGTACGAAGCTCTGCACTACTTTGTATATTCTTTTTTATTGCGTAGATAGCAAAATTAATTTCTCGCATTAATATTTTTGTAGACATATAATTTATCCTCCATTTACAGAGACTTTTTTGTGTGCGAGGCCATGCATATAAGCCACGATGATTCCGAATATAATGATCCAGAATAGTTGTATAACTATCATTTCTGCATAACCAGCTTTCCAAGTGTCATACACTGTGTGACTCACGAACTGAGATGCTCCGAACGGACTCCAAATTGCTATCTTATACATTATCGCAGGAAAGAGTGCTACCGGCAGATATGATCCGCCGAGAATCATTACTGACTTATCTACAATCCAATATA
>JANNCJ010000087.1:0-3139 GCA_031386485.1 bacterium | reverse complement strand
ATGCAACCCCTTCCGCCTTACAGGCACCTTCCCCAAGGGAAGGACATGGCATAAATGGGCCAGTGCTTCCTATGGGGAAGCTCTCCGAAGGAGTGAAGGGGTTTGGTTCTAGGGAGTTTGTATCCCCATTCCGCTCATACTATTTTGGCAAAGATAACTTTGACCACAATAAGCCTGAGTATTTAGACTTCCTTTTCTCACTTCGGACATTTATTGGTAAAATTAAAGAATATAAAAGTAACGAGGTGGTATATGCGAGAGAAATAGAGAACTTCTTAGACGTGTATGGTAATAATAGTAGCCTTACGCTTAATCATGTCTCACCATTCGCGACAAGCATGAATGCGGTAGCCTTACAGACTGCGCATAAGAGTAAGGGTCTAGAGTACGAGTATGTATTTATTATTAATAGTGATGAGGGAGAGTGGGCTAAGCGAAGCCTGAGTAACAAAATCGGCCTCCCTATTTATATGCAGCTCTTACCCGCTAGCGATAATATGGACGATAATATCAGGCTATACTATGTAGCTATGACTAGAGCTAAGCATACACTCTATATCACCAATCACTCCTCTAAATTCTCTCCACTATATGACGAGGAGAATATAAATGAAGTTGAGATTAGTAATATAAGTAATGAGCTAATAAGAAGCATGTATATAAGTCCTTCTAAAATGCTAGTAGAAGATGAGAAGGTATTGCTAAGAAGACTCTTGGAGAATTATAAGATGCCAGTCACACATCTTACTAATTATCTTAATATTAGTAAAGTTGGTCCAGAGAAATTTATAGAGCAGAATCTACTTAGATTCCCGCAGGCTATGAGTCCTAGCTCAATATATGGTACAGCAATACATGAAGCATTACAAAATTATTATTTATATTTTAAAAAGTATAACAAGTTAGCCGATGAAGAGAAATCAATTAGCTATTTTACTAATTCTCTCAGCAGCCAAGCCCTGACTCATAATGATTATAATAGATATAAAGAAGAGGGCATTAAGTGTCTAAGTATTTATATTAAAGATTTGGAAAAGAGGGGTGTTAACCAGAGCGACATGGTTGAGATTAATTTTGCTTCTGAGGGGGTGACAATTGGTAGCGTACATGCGACTGGTAAGATAGATAAGATGGTGTTTGATGGGGATAGTGTTATAGTTACTGATCTTAAGACTGGTAAGAGCTTCGAGACTTGGGATAGTGGTATTACAGCGTACGATAAGATCAAGTTACATTTTTATAGATATCAATTAGCTTATTATTATCTACTTATTAAGAATTCTAGAAGTTATAGTAGATATAATGTTAAGAATGGGTACTTGGAATTTGTAGAGCCTGACGATAATGGTAGTATTAATCTACTCGGCATAGAGTATGATGAGGCGCTACTCGAGCGAGTGAGCAAGCTCGCTAATATAGTGTACAATAAAGTCATTAATCTCTACTTCCCAGATACGAGTAAATATAAAATGAGAGAAGATAATAGTGGTGAAGAGAAAAGCGAAATCACTCTCAAAGATATATTGGCATTCGAAGAGGATCTCTTAGAAGGTAGAATATAATATTATTTTACACTAAAGTTAGCTTTGACTTTTGCCGTAACAATTTTCTCTATGCTAGTAGTGTCGTAAGGATTGGCATAACCAGAATTATAGGTGTTGTTGTATGAATAACATGCTTCACTGATAGTATCTTTACACACTTCATCACTCACATAAGAAGTAGGGATTACAGTGAATGAATCATATGCAGTAGTGTCAGCTGAAGTTAATTCATCTATTCTAACTCTGCCAGTTGACGCTATACCCTCAGCTTGTATGCGTGCATTGATCGCAGCCTCAGTAAGCATCTGATCTTTAAGGTTATTTATATTACTATAAAAGTATTTAACTGAGCATTTAGCATCTTCTAATTGATCTTGAGTACTATTAATACTGGCGCATAACTTTTCTGATTCATGCACATCGCTACTTTCTATAACAATAATATTTTTGTCTCCAAATGATTTCTCAGAATACACAGCAGTAAGGGTTGGATTATATCCCAAAACTATATTTTTATTAGCCTGGTAATCCTTTGTATTATGGTATCTAATAGTAACACTAATTACAGCCTTGTCACTTGTAATTTTTTTCTCAGCCCTTCCTTCCACATAATATGTATTAATAGTAGGGTAAGTTACAAAATAGCTAACTAGATTAGGGATGATGGATGCCAAAAGATATGCACAAGCAAAGATTATTACTGGTAATACGTAGTCATTATTTTTTATTATTTTATTCATAGATTTAATATAATAATAATTTAAATTATTACTTAATGCAACAGTCTTATTAACAATTTATAAATATATATATACTACTTCACGCTGAAGTTCGCCTTCACAGTCGCTGTTATCTTCTTATCTATCTCACTCGTGTCATATGACCCGTAATCGTCAAAGTTAACACTATTTTTAGCTGTGACTTGGAAGACTCCAGAGGAGAGTGATGTTATCTTACCAATAGTAGCGCCGCCAGCACTAGCAACGCTATTTGCCCTATCAAGTGCATTCTTGGTTGCTTCGCTCAGCATCTCGGCTCTAATATTTTTAAGATTATTATAATAATATTCTACACCACTATTAATATTTGCATTGTTTATCGCTGAAGTTATATCTTTAGACAAGCTCTTAGCTTTATCAACGTCATCAACCTCTACGGTTATGTTCTGATAAAAGTTATATGCAGCTACTCCGAGCGCGCAATTCTCATATCCTTGAGTACCTATATTACAAATAGGATTATTAGAAGAGTTAGATACATTAACACTCTTTTCGTCTATGCCATTAGCTTTAAGATACTTCATTACTTCCACCTCACCACGCTTCATGTCATTCTCCCCGCTCGCAACACTTAGCGCACGGCTACTTATATTTACACTCCATTTTGCAGTATCACCTTTAACTAGTCTCTCAGCTGTGCCTGTAACTGTTATAGTATCGCTCTTAGTTGCGAAGTTATTAGCGCTTCCGGTTACAAGAAATGCCACAAGCAGCATTGATATACCAACTATAAGTGCTGGTGCAGTATATATATTATTTTTGAAGAAATTAAGCATATAAATTTATATTAAAATTTGTTTTTATTATGCATATATT
>JANNCJ010000060.1:0-2601 GCA_031386485.1 bacterium | reverse complement strand
GAGTGTGCTACAAAATTACAAAAAGCTAAACAAAAATTATTTGAAAAATTCTAATTATGCTATACTGATTTGAGTATCATCTCGGGAGTGGAATATGCTCTCTTCTTATATATTTCTCATCGAGATTATTATTATAGCTCATGAAATATTTAAACAGATCATAAGCAAAATCGTTACTTACAAATCTAGCTCCGAACGCTATTCCATTTATATTATCGTGTGATGAAGCTTTACTGAGTGTTTCTAGGTTCTCTGTAAATACTGGCAAAACTCTTACATTCTCATATCTGTTTAAAAGAATACTTTCTCCAACCCCCGATCCTCCAAATACTAATATAAAACTATTATCAGAACTTTTAGAAAATGCTTCAGCAGCAGGATGCATGAAATCAGGATAATCATCTAAATGATCGATTATAGTGTTGCCAAAATCTTCCACTTCGTATTCATTAATCAATAATTTTGATTTAAAATAATTCTTCATTTCAAAACCAGCATGATCATTTGCTAATATTATTTTAAATTTATTCATAATTTTTATTAAATTTTTTAATTAAGACATCAGATCCTATACCGCTACCAAAAAATCTTTCACTAGAATCAGATAAGAATTTACCAGTCCAGTCAGATGACCCACCATCAACAATAGGAACAACTTCTCCCTTACTGTTTAAAGCTCTAATCTTATAACATGGTCCATTAAAATATCCTATGCCAGCCGACCTATCTAGTCTGAAAATAAATTTGACATCAGGAAATTTCAACTTTAGATTATCTAAGAAAACCTCTTCAAATTTATTTAACACTTTTATCGGAACTTCTAAATATGAGAACGCTTCGTCCAATATTACTCCTTGCATTGTATCTGTTTTATTAGGTAGAGAAATCTTAACTTCTGAAAAATAATCTAGTGAACCTACGGTTCTTAGAGCTCTAGATATGTCCCTTCTATCTAATAGGCCTTTGCCAATCATTCTCTCTAATATGGAAATATCTGAAATTTCAACAAACATGTCTTTAATGTCATAATCATGCTCATCTCTTAAACTAACTAAGAGTGATAAAAAATAATCTATATGCTCTGCTAATTTTTTCTTTTCAAAATCATATCTACCTAAATCTCTCGATGCTGAGGTAATGGTAAAGGAACTATAATGTGGTGAAAAATTGGGATCTTTAAATTTTTGCATTCTAACTTCTCTCTGAGATGTGGCCAGGTTAACTTCTGAAATATTTGTTTTTAAATCTGAACCCTTTCTTCTTTTTGCAGATTCCAAAGCTAGCACAACAGATGCGTCTGCAACTAGCTCTGTATTCTTAATTGTCTGCAACATTGTTTTTGGGTCCAGATTATTAACTACACTGCTAGTACCTGCTGGAGTCAGTGGGGACAAAGCAATTGCTTCATATTTATCATCTAACAAAGAAAACATCAAACTTTCCAAAAAAATATAATCTCGCATTTTGATTTCTGAAGGTTTTGTTAAATTGCTTTGAGTATACTCACTTAAAACTCCGGCTGGATTTTTATCGACTGCATTTTTAGAGAGTAATACTAGTAACATTGAATAAATTTCGCTAGGAATTAACCTCTTTCCAAATATTTCTCTTATAGTATTTTCATCATCTCCTAGTTTATCCGATGGAAAACCTAAAAATTTATCCTCATCTGAAGATTCCTTTTGTACATTTTTAGGAGGTTGTGGGCTTTGGTTAAACATATGTAATTTTTATATTACCCTCTACTATTTTTTTGATTTCATATAATTTTTCTATATTTTCTGCAAAACAAGCATATTCTAAAACTGAGTTAGGCATATCAGGGTAAGTTACTAGTTTATATCCTGGTATCGCTTTTTTGTTATAAAGATAAATTTCACTAATGTTACTGACGTCTGGATAAGTTATGCTATTTATAACTTTACTTTCGTTAATTTCAGGATAATAAAAACAATGATAATTAATACCCTTTTGCTTAATATCGTATTCTAAATTAATACCTAACATGCACTTAAACATCATATCTATCATGTCTATAGAGTACACCTTATCATAAGACTTGTGTATAGTTCCACCCGCCATTCTTCCTGCTATTTCTACTAAATAAGGACCATTATCTGTAAGCCTGATCTCTGCATGAAAAGGGCAGTTTTTAAAACCAAGAACATTAATAGAATCACAAATATATTTTGATACTGATTCAAACTCCATGCCAGATGTTCTTGCCGGTATGTAGCTAGAAACCTGCGTAAAATGTGGTTTTTCTCCCATAATGAACTCTAGCATGCCCACGATGTGAACAACTCCATCTTGAACAAATCCATCTACAGACATCATTTTACCCTCAATATATTCTTCAACTATCATATTGCCGCAAAACCTTTTGAATGCTTTCCTGTTATTCTCGTTTACAACACTAAGCACTTCATCTTTAATTTTTGTAAAATTAAAATCATTATTTTCTATCATTAGTACTCCGTGACTAGCTATTCCAAACACAGGTTTTATCACACAAGGCTTTTCAAAATTCCTAAGTATTGACTCGTCTTGATCATTTAATATGTTAAAGGAACAAAATTTAGGCTGCTTGATTAACGAGTT
>JANNCJ010000070.1:0-2483 GCA_031386485.1 bacterium | reverse complement strand
GGCGGTGAGGCCGGTGGCGAGTGTGACAGAGAGAATGATGGCGGCCGCGAAGCGGACGCCCGTTTTTGCGGTTGCCATTTTGATCTCCTTGATCAAGTGAGCAAAAGTTCGTACATTCCGGATTGGTTTGTTTGAACGTACTTTTGTCATCCTCTTAATTATAACACCTAAATTAACTTTTTGTCAATGGGTCAAATAAGGGTTGATTTATAAGGGTATTATGGAGAGATTCTTTTTTGGATGAAAAGGTGTTTGTTGTATTAAGCCGAATTGCTACAGACTTGTATTTTTAAATCACTATGATATAATAATATAGAGTCAATCCGACTCGCTACCTGTCTGGAGAAAGCATGAACTCGAGCAACGCACGCTTCTGGGGCCAAAAGCAAACTGGCGGCCTGAAGCACTTCCTGGAGCGTCTTTTCCGCAAGGACGCTGGCTGGACTGGCTGGTAAAGACAGCCGCGGGCACATCAACATGTTGAAGTGCCCGCTTAATTATTTATAAAAATAAAATCATGACATCATTACAAGAAGCAAAATTTAATATTTTAAAATCTGATAAAGAAACAAAAATGAATCTCAGATTTGAAGTTTCGGACAAAGAAACAATCAGAAAAGCATTAGAAGTTGAAGATTTGACAGAAGATAAATTTAAAGGGCATGTTATAAATAATGTTTTTAATGAATTATTAAAAAATTTAGCATTAAATAATTTCAATAATATTAAAATAATTAGAGGGGAGAAAGTTGTCCCAGCATCTGACAACTTTGATAATCTTCTATTTCCTGCAGATAATTTAGGCAGATCATCAACCTATACTCGTTATGTGGATGAAGATCATGTGTTAAGGACTCACACTTCAGCCCAAATCCCATCAATATTTAGAGAGTATTCAAAAGGCAATATTAATGAAGATACTACATACGTTATTCCTGGTCTTGTTTTTAGAAGAGACGTGATAGACCCGAGACATTTAGATGTGTTTCATCAGATAGATGTATGGCAATTAGTTAAAAATAAAAAAATGGGAAGAGAAGAGCTTCTCGTGTTAGCCAAAGTTGTATTCGAGACATTTTGCCCTGGAGCAGAAATGAAAGTTTTAGAAGCTGTACATCCTTATACTATTAATGGTATTGAAGTGTATGCAAAAATAGGAGATACAGAAATAGAGATTTTTGAAGCTGGAATAATTCACCCTGAAGTTTTATCTAAAGCTGGGTTAGATAATAGTTTGTATACAGGTCTAGCGCTCGGGATGGGAGTCGAAAGATTAATAATGGCAAGAAAAAAACTGTCGGACATACGACTCATCAGATCTACAGACCCTAGAGTAATCAAACAAATGTCTAATATGGATATTTATAAGCAAGTTTCTAATATGCCTAAGATTACAAGAGATATGTCTTATTGTATAAGTGCAGGGGATACAGAGGAGGATATTTGTGAAAATATAAAAAATTCATGTGATGATTATTCTGTTATAGAGGAAGTGTCTATTATTTCTAGAGTAGCATATAAAGATCTTAATGAAATTGCTATTAATAAGCTTGGCGCAATACCAGGACAAGACAATGTTTTAGTTAGAATTATTTTAAGACATCCGGATAAAACTCTAACTAAAGAATTTGCAGAAGAAACATATAAAAATATTTATACAAAAGTTAACAAAGGAACTAAAGGGTACTTAAATTAAAACAAAGGAGCGCAATTGCGCTCCTTTCAGGTTCAGAATTTCCACCAGCTTTGTGCGTCCTTCAGCAGCTCCTTTGCGAGTTTTAGCTTTTCTTGTATTTTTGTTGACTTTGAGTTTTCGAAATTTCGAATGTATGAGGTCAAAAAAATCCTACGCATTTTCTTTGATGGAGCTTTTGATCCAAGGAATGTGATGTCTGTGTACACCATATTTCGAATCACCAGTATCGGTACAGGGCTTCGTAGCGGATAAAAGCCTGGAAGTCTAACTGATTCCGACAAATTATCTGGGTTAAGAGATCCAATCATCATGTTGTTCTCAACACAAAAAACCTTGTGCTTTTCTTGCAGCTTGTCAGCATCTGCATTCGAGATTGCAAAATCGAAAGTCAATACGACTGACCCAACTCGAGTTTGGTTTTGAAGTAAGTGCACTGCCGCTTCCACAAAATCGCTCATTCTCGGCATCTCAATTTTTCTTACTTCTTTCATGAATACAGATTGTGAGTCCGCAGCTTTTTTGAAAAAAGGACAAACCTTCCCGTCTCTACCTGGGTGTGGACTGTTAAGAAATCCGTGCAAGTAATCCAAAAGCTCAGCGTGCTTACCAGCTGTCCGTGGATCTAAATCATTAATTGCAATGAACATGATTATTTTCCGTTAGGATGGCTTCCCCTCCCTTCTCAATACGAACATAGTATAATGTAGGAATTAAAAACAAAAATTTAAATTTATGGAAGAAAAGATAAAGAAAAGGTCTCACTTTACTTTAGAAGATAGAATAAAGT
>JANNCJ010000069.1:0-2415 GCA_031386485.1 bacterium | reverse complement strand
ATCAACATACCATTTAATAGCAAGATAGTGGCTACATACAAGTATAGCAATCCCTCGACCCCCTCGACTTCGCTCAGGAAAAGTACGCTCGGGACAAGTTCTAATAATTTATCAGAACTTGCATATATTCATAATAATTATCAAGGTACTCCTATATTATTAACCAATAATACAGCCTCCATCACTGAGCTTATACTCACAAATGAATGGGGTAATAGAGTACTGAATAACTATGATCAAAACTCTACATTATCTGCTACAATAGGATATACAGGGCACAAGTATAATACTAATACTAATTTGCTCTATGCTCATGCTAGATACCTTAACACTAATAAGAGTGTGTGGTTATCAGCAGATCCTGTACAATACGATTCATTTAATAAAGACTTCTTCTTAAATAATCCTCAATCACAGAATGCTTACTCTTACGCGAATAATGATCCAATAAATAACACAGATCCGACAGGAAGATGTATATGGGATGGCTGTGTAGCAGAAGCAATGGCAATAGGAGCTGTAAATGGAGCAATTGGAAGTATTGTAACACAAGGTATTGTAGATGTATACAAAGGAGAAGCATCATCATTTGAAACCTATAGAAATGGAGCACTCACAGGTGCAGCCATAGGGTCAGTTACATTCGGTATCGGCTCTTGGTACAAAGGTGTAGCAAAAGTTGGAGCAGAAGTGGTAAGTCCAGTTATTAAAGAATTAAAAGCTACAGTAAATGTTACGAAAAAAATACATGCAAATTCTCTCGATTATCCAGGCATGAATCACTTATATGAGTTAGTAAGTAAAGAAACCAATCAACTATTGAAATATGGAGAATCTATAAAACCTGACGTTAGATATACTAAAAAATGGCTCAAAGAAAACAACTACGATGTTCAAGTCTTAAAAGAGGGTGCTAAAAAAGAAATTCATAATTTACAAAATACATTAATAAAGCAATACGAGAAAGTTAACGGGAAGAAACCCCCGTTAAACAAAAATTATTATTAATTATTTTAAATCTATGATTAAAACAAGTATATTTGTATCTTCTGAGACTGATCTAATGAACGGACTGACAAGACAAGATTCAGAGAAAAATCGTGCTACCATAAATAAGTATGAAAAAAAAATCCAGTCTCTCTTAGATAAGAAAGATTATGGTGATGCGTTAGTGGGAGAAACTTCAGAAAATGGCATTGGTATTATAATGACAATATATAGTAAGAAGTTTCTGGAAACAATAAAGAAAAGCTCGGGTAAAGAGTTCCCAGAAAGAAAAATGTACAGAAAAAAAAGTCGCGGTAGTGATATTCGTCTACGTGTGGACTATGAAAAGTTTCTGGTATCAAATGAAAAAGAAAGAGAAGGATTGATATTAGAAAATATCATGAACTCGATTTTAGTTTTAGATGAGAAGATTAGCAAACATAAAGATGTAACATTTAAAGGAAAAGAATTAGTAAATGATATTAAAGAATCGCTAAAAATAAAAAATGAAAAAATATAACAGATACCTATACAGTAATAACCAGAAAATTGAAGGATGGCTCAGAACAACTAGTTACAACTTTTCCAAGTGCACCTAAGTAACTTGGAAAAAATATAATGCAATTAATTTCACCATATAAATTTACTGAAGCTAATCTAAAGTTTTTAAATATAGATTCTCTTTTTAAAGATGAGTCATCTAATTTCGTGGACATATTTGAAAAAGCATCTAGCTATAGAGACATATCTCCTTTGTTATGCAGTATAGATCCATATGATAATACTATGTTTAATAGTAAGCAGTGTGAGAAAATTATCAAAGAAATTGAGAATCTAAAGAAAGTGACCGAAATAAAAAACTTTGCAAGCAGACGGCAGGGTAAAGTATGTATCAGAAAACGCAACACTAGTAATAGATAAAGTAGGGCAAGTCGTAACTGCGTATACTAAAAATGAATATACTAAAAAAACTCAAGACCTAATTAAGACACTGCTAATTAAAAAATAAAAAGTACTATGAAAGATTACAAAAAATACATAAATGAAATAAAAGAGATTATTAATACTAATGATCCATGGGACCTTATTTACGGGGGCGCTCCAATAGATGAGTATGAGGACTATATTAACAAAATATTTTCATTAATAATCAGTAAAAACTACTCATTTAGTCAATTACAAAAGGTTTTTAAAGAGGTTGAAGAAAATAAATTGATAGAAATAGATAAAGGTATACAAAAAGTTATTATGATATATAATGATGAACAAATTAAATAGCATCTACAACAGAAATAGTATATACTAGTGTATGGGGAGATAGACTCAATCCCTCGACTTCGCTCGGGACTATAGCCTCGATTACACTCGGGACTATAGCCCCAAGTACCACCACAATAATAGAGATAGACCAAGCTACTTTAGCTTTAC
>JANNCJ010000002.1:0-2015 GCA_031386485.1 bacterium | reverse complement strand
CCACCATTCTTTTAATATTTTTATAATTATATTCATATTTATTTTAATTTTATTTTAAAGCAAATAAGTCTTCCACTTTAGTCTTAAGTACATGGGACAACTTAAGTGCGAGACTAATAGAAGGCTGATATACAGACTTCTCGATCGAGATTATAGTCTGTCTAGTTACTCCTGCCAGATCAGCTAGCGCCTCTTGCGAAAGGCCACTCCTCAGTCTTACTTCTTTTAATTTGTTGTGTAAAGTCTTCACTTAATTTTAAAAGATGAAATTTAGATTTTCACCTTAAGTAAAGTATACTATGCACAGATTTAAAAGTAAAGCATACTTTACATATAACTGTTAATAGATTATAATACTGATATACAAATATAGTATGCAAAAAATAATTTACATTATCTTAGGTTTAGTTTTAGTCGGAGCTATAGTTTTTGGAGGTTTATACATTAATGGTAACCATAATGACAAGTCGCAAGTTTCTGGAAGTTTTAATCAAGAAGAAGATACGAAAATGATTTCTGAAAAAATTGAGGAAGCTAATTTAAATAAAGTGGCAGCTGAAAATAGTGTCATGAAAAAAGACGACACAATGATAAAAATAGAAGTTAAAACTGTAGAAAATAAAGTTACAAAAACTGGATCTTTTAATAAAATTGATCCTGTCCACTATGCTAATGGTGACGTGCAAGTTACTAGCGATGACAGCTATTACTATCTTAAATTCCAAGATAATTTTAGCTCTGCAAATGGACCTGATCTCTTTGTATATCTCTCAAGTGAGCAAGAGTATAAGAATATTGCAATAGGAGGTGTTGATACAAGTAAGACACTTAATATTGGAAAATTAAGTAAGTTGTCTGGCGCGCAGTCTTACAAGGTAAGCAAAGCAGAATTCGAAGCATACAGTGACTCAGTAATAATATGGTGCAAAGAATTTGGGGTA
Organism: bacterium; assembly: GCA_031386485.1. GTDB lineage: Bacteria > Patescibacteriota > Minisyncoccia > Phycocordibacterales > UBA5272 > JAUPVO01. The sequence goes on along the minus strand of JANNCJ010000002.1, from coordinate 1,074 downwards.
CAATTCTCAAGAGCAGAGCTTAAGTAGTAGCGTGTTTAATTTCGTTTATAACCAACTCCAGACTTTCTCCATCTAATATTATTTTATTAAAAGCTTCTCCATACTTAGCTAAGTTAATTTCGCTAGGGTCATTCACTATGCCATAAGTTATCACTTCATCCACATTAAGACCCTCAGCCATCTTAGCGTCATGCACATTGTCACCGATTACTATGCATTTCTTTTTACCTTTGACAAATTCATAAGATTCACTCTTAATAATACTCTCGCCTCGCTTATTAATACTATGTATTACAGGCTCTACTCTACTCACTGCTAACCCATCCTCACTCCAGACGAATCTATTCGAGACTATGTGCACTTTACTACTCATGATATCTTCCCTCTCTAAATATAATTTAATCGGCTCATAGCCAATACCAGACGCTGAGAATATTATGACAGGCACATTATTAATTTTACAAAATTCAAATAGCTGACGCACACCTTCGCGCAGTACTAGCTTCTTACTACTTGCTGCTTGCTTTATATGATTAAGATGAAGTCCACTCTTAATTAACAAGTCTAAATGCTTATCCCACCACTCCTCCATTGCCTCATACTTATCCTCATAACTTAATATATGGCTGTCTTCAATTGGTCTATATTTGGCTTCTAATTCATAAGCACGCTTAGTATACTCCTCGCTTAGATGACCCTCACTTCGAAGTATAGAGATAATGCTAGGCACTACCTCACCATTAACCTTTCTCTTAACCATAGTCCCATCAAAGTCGATGATGATGAATGTGTCTTTTGTTTTAGATTCCATGGATATATTATAGCATATCTACTGTTTGTTTTCGCTGTGCCCTGCGTAGCTTTCTTGTCCAGCGTAACTTTAGTGAAGTTGGAAGCGGAGTAGGGTTTCAAAATCAATGTCAGATTATGCTTGATTTGTAAGGATATTCTAATATGTGCTTGTTTTGGGATATTTTACCCTTTACAAGACCTGGTAACTTGTCTTCTCCATTAGAACACTCTATACTTAACAAATGAAAAAGATTTTAAAAAAAGAAGTGAGTATAAGAGAAT
>JANNCJ010000001.1:0-1753 GCA_031386485.1 bacterium | reverse complement strand
GGCACCCCACACCCTCTATTAGAACACCCACCATTTCCAATTCTACCTTTTTGTTTTAAGTTTCCTTTTAAGTATTTTAGTTTTCTCTATTTCATAAGCTTCAAGTGGTGTTAAAGAATTAAGACAATCCATGTAGTGATTGTTAATTTTGTTTTCTAAATCTTCTATATATTTTTTAGTATATTAGATATATCTGATCCTTTAGGAATATATCTTCTTAATTTCTTATTTAAGTTCTCTATACTTCCTTTCTCCCATGGAGAATGAACATGACAAAAGTATATTCTAATATTAAGTTTCTTTTCTAATTTCTTGTGTTCAAGTAATAATATATCATTATCAAAAGTAATACTCTGCAGATATGGGTATCTATCTTTCATATGCACGAGAGCTTCTTCTACATTAAGTATAGATACTGGTAATATTCTCTCTAAAAGATTAACTCTTACTTTTCTATCTCTCAGTCCTAGCACCATACCTTTACCACTTTTGCCTGAGACTATAAAGTCTCCTTCCATGTGTCCTAGTCCCCATCTCTTGTTTATTTTACTAGGTCTTTTGTCTATCATCTTCTTATCTAAAAGCTTCTTTCTACTACCTCTTACCCTCCTTTTCTTTTTAAAAATTACATCTCTTCTATTTTTTATTTTAATACCATAAGAACTATTTATATATCTTCTAATGACTGTAGCACTCACATAGTTTAAGTCTTTCTCATGTCTCTTAATTCTTTTACTTATCTCTTCTGGAGATTGATCATCTAATAGTTTAGATTCTATAAACTCTCTAAGCTTTATGTCACTAGCTATCTTCTTCCCTATAAATCTATTCTTTCTTTTTCTTGTATATGATTTATGTTCTGCGTCATCAGCTTTATATGGCTTACCACTTACTTTCTTATTAAGTTCATAGCTTATGCTTCCTTTAGACCTGTCTAACATTTCTGCTATAGCGTTAACTCCATATCCTTTGCTTAGATAGTATTCTATTTCTTTTCTTTCCTTTTTATCTATTCTCTTATACTCACTTCTTTTTTTAAAATCTTTTTCATTTGTTAAGTATAGAGTGTTCTAATGGAGAAGACAAGTTACCCTCTCAAAGAAAAGATACAAAAAGAAGTAACTAGATTCAAAAGATTCCAAAGCAGATTACTTCAAAATGAAAGTAAGATAATCTTAAAAGAAATAGACATACGTGAATATGTGAAGTTTATTCTTGATGAAGGAGAAGTAGAGGAGAAGAGGGAAGTGTTGAATTGTCTGAAAGGGAATCTAACTCTTACTGAAAATGATTTGATACTTAGAAACTAATAAAAAACTTTACAATAATACAAAATAATAATGTAAAAAGGGTAAATAGGGATTATAAAAATAGCTAACAAAATAATTTTTGTTAGCTATTTTTATTTATGATACATATATACTTTGACGCATATCGTGATATCTCGACGTGGTGTCGCAACTCGTGATAGAACCAATTGGATTCCTTGCGGGGTAAAGCGTATTTAATGAGATTTATATATCACGATCGGATGCATCTCGTGGTATCTATTTTTTATACAAATGAGGGTTATTCCTCCTGATTATCTTTTTTCTTTCTATAAAGTTTAAACTTTATGTTATCTTCATAAACCCCCTCAAATGCTTTATACTTTAATCATGAGTATGCATCCTTTTAAGGTGGGGTACATATTCATACAAATTATTAAAGTAAATAAAATAAACTCATGAATACAACATATATTGGCATGGAC
>JANNCJ010000026.1:0-4499 GCA_031386485.1 bacterium | reverse complement strand
GCTGTGTTAATATCTACAATTGCATCACCTAAACTTTTCCCTCGATTTTATACAGAATTTTTGACAGACGAAAGCTTGGGTGATACTAGGGTATGGTTTTTATATAGATTAGATGGAGTAAAAAGCGAAAGACCTAAACTTTATGAATACTTAGTAACGCATAAAGATAAATTTCCAGAAAATAGTGGAATGTATGGGACAATCAAATATCTTTTGTCTCAAAAAAAGTATGATCAATAAAATAAAAAATTAAGATTACTCAATCTCAAAAAAATTGAAAAAGTTTGCAGAAGAAAACAAATAAAAAATAAAAATACTCAAATAAAAAATAACTAAAATCTATGAAAATTAAAAATATCAGTAAAATATGGAAAGGAAGAATAAAAAGAAAAAATTTCTTTATTATTAGTATTATATTATTTACTTTTTTCTCCCTTGCAAATAATTATTTACTTGCTAAACCATTGATTTTTGCAATGTTCATGCCAGAAGAAATAGAGACTGCTAAAATAGTGATTTACTCTCTGTTGTCTTTAATTATTGCATTATATATGCTTTGTCTATCATTACGAAGAGCTCAAGATATAGGTATAAGAAAAGGAGGAATATACACCATTGCGATATTCTATGGAATTCAAATACTAATAGCAGTTATACTTATTCCAGGTTCTATGCTTGGTTATATTTTTTTTCCAATAACGCTTTTTATACCACTACTTCTCAATATTATTTCTTTACCAATTAGTTTGTATCTTCTATGTGCTAAAAGTGAAAAGAAAGATAATGAGTATGGAAAGTATGAAGAAAATGCAAGTAAATCATTTTTAAAAGATGTATTCAATTATTAGTTGAATAAAGTAAAAGCTTAAATAGTATATAGACATGTAAGCCATGACAATAAATGGTATACTAGAAGATATAGCCAGAGGCTGGGTAATCAGAGCTTTAGAGAATGCTAAAGCTATAGGCGTTTCAGAACTTAATAGAATACCATGGAACGGTATAAATTAAAAGATAAAAAATATTGTATGATACAAAATAATAAATATGAAAAATTGCCCTGGGTGACAGACGAGATGGTGAAACAACAAGCTTACAGAGATGGAATTGTAGCAAGGAAAGATTTTTCAGCTCTATTTCAGTTAGATGATAATGCTTATTTTTCTATTGTCTTGCGAGGAATATTATTACAAATGCATGATAATAATCCAGACAGTCTTAATTCTGTACAATTGAATCTACTCATTTGTATGCTCTTAGAAGATGCGGGCAAAGCGGATTCAATTCTTGGTTTTTTACAAGAAGACTATCCTCAGTATTCTGATAAAGTTGTTCATGCGTTAAATGATATTGGTGCTATAAAGTCTTCAGAACTAATTAGGGAGGCTATTGAGTTGCTACCAAGTGATGGAAGTTGGTTTTATGATAGTGCGAGCGACGACGAGGTAAAGTTAATGCATAAAATCGATAGTAGTTTTTCAGATTATCCGGATGGTTTCTTATGTGATTTATATCGTCCTTATGCAGAAAAAAATAAAGAGCAATTAATAAATAAAAACATAGAAATCAAACCCAATAGAAAATGGTGGATGTTCTGGAATTAGATTGATTTTAATTTTTTCATCTGCCATTCTTCTAGAAATAGAATAAAATGATATAATTTAGGAAAGACTCGGAATTTTATAAAGTTAGATCGCTAAAAGTTAAATGGTATACCTGAAGATATAGCTAGAGGCTGGGTAATTAAAGCTTTAGAAAATGCTAAAGTAATGGGAGTGTCAGAACTTAATAAAATACCTCACAATGGAGTTAATTAATAAAAAATATGAATATTGAAAAAAAAATATTAGATGAATTCGGAGAAATATATTGTCAGGAGTGTTATGATCCTGTTGTATTGAATGCAAGAAGTTTAAGGAATCATTTAAATCCCCCTAAAAATGTTGAAAAGTTTTCAGACTTTTTTAAAAGACTAACAAATGAAGATTTTAAGTTGTTGGAAGAGTATATGGCAGATAATGCAGTAAATTTAACCTTCACAATCTTAAGAATCTTCGAAGAACAGCACTCTAATACAGATGGAAAGTTTCGACTGATATATGAAAAAGATGGAAAACAAATTGACTTAACGCAAATACCAGAAGATCTTAAAAGCTCACACATGTTTGAAGACGGGTGGATTAAAAAATTTTCTAAGTCAGATATTCCATTATTTTTTTAAAACTATATCTTAATTCAAAACGAAAATAATTCCAATCTGAATAAAGAATATTTTATAAGGTTAGTATGAGAAATAGTTTAAACCGAATCCCACTTCACTTCCTGCATTACGCAGGACAAGAAAGTTTTGCGGGACGCGGCTCAAATTATACAAAATAGGCAAGCACTCTATCCTCACCTTCTACTTGCCTCCAAGACTTTAGCTTAACAGGAGTCTGTACGCCGCCATCTCCTATTACACCTAATCCTACTAACCTCTCACCAGGTACAATAGCTTCACCTGGGCCCACACTAAGCTCCGTCTCTCAGACCTTCACTTGGTCTCCTGTGTCGGGAGCTAGTAAGTATGAGTACTTATATGCTATACTTTAGTAAAAGTAGTAATTTAAGAATATAAAATTAAATAAAAATATGTCAACTTTCCAAGAAAAATACCCACTTTGTGTAGGTAAAAAATTTACAAAAAAAATGATTGAAAAATTACCAAGATGTATCGGGGTAAGTTGGTTGCTATCTTTATTTATATTAGCAATTTTACCCCAATACATTAATTTTATAAAAATTGAATTTTCATTCACTTCTCTGTTTGAATTAACAGGAATTATCTTTACACTATTAATTACAGGATTTGCAATATACTATAAAATATATATAACTACATATAAATATGACAGTGTTGGAGAATTTATATCCATCAAAAAGGGTGTATTTGCTCCTCAGGAAATTTATGTCCAATATCAAAAGATACAAGATATATATGTTGATCAAGATATTCTAGATCGTATACTTGGAATTTATGATGTACATATTGCAAGCGCAACAGCAGCATCTGCTGTGGAGGCTCATATAGATGGAATAAGTAAAGAAAATGCTGATAGTTTAAAAAAATATTTTCTTAATCTTATTACACAAGAAAGTTCTTCTAAAGAAAAAGTGGTAGAAGTATCAAATACACACATTATGAAAAATATAAACCATCTAATTTCTAATACAGAATATCCAATGCATTTTTCTTGGATATATAAAAGTGTTTTAGAGCAGTTGGTGTATTCAATTTTTATTGGCATTGGGGTAATGGGGGTATTTTGGTGGAAAAATAATTATGAAATGTTAAATATTAAATATTATTTAATATTTACGTTGGCATCTTGGGTTTTGTTTTCAGTGAGCCAAATTATTTGGAAATTTAATTATTCTTTCGAATTCACAGAGGAATTTATTAGATTCAGATCTGGCGTCTTATCTATATCCGAAAGACATTTACCATATAAAAGTATTCAAGATGTAAGTAAATCACAATCCTTATTAGATAGAATTTTTGGATTAGTAAATGTAAACATCGAAAATGCTGCACAAATAGTGGCTGGAAATCAAAATGTGAATAGTACGCTTGAATTAGTTGGGCTTAATCATGCTCAAGCAGATAGAATAATTGAACAGATTAAAAATAAAATGAGTTTATCTAATTCTAAACAATTAGGCTTGTAGTATTAATTTAATACAGTAATTATTAAAAACAACTAAATATATGTCAATAAATATAACCGGAATTGCAATAAATAAAAACTATAAGAATAAAGAAGATCTGGAAAATGATTTAAATTTAAAACTAACTCCAAATGGAGAGGAGATTTTCGAATCGGCATTAGGTGAAGCTTTGAATGAAGAATTAATTTTTGTCTACGCTGCAAAGAATGGTACATTAATACATTGCGGACATAACTTCTCAAGTAATTTTGCTGGAATAGATGAAGCCAAATCACTTTCTTTTGCTATCTCTGAAGTCTCAATGTACTTTGATTGCAAAATCTATAATGGCACTTCTCTTATTAAGCAAATACACGAAGAAGATGGAGGAGGTGATAGTATGGATGAGATATTTAAAGAGATGGAGGATATGACAGGGGAGTCCTTTTGGGATATAGAGCCAGACGCTAATGTGTCATGTTATAAAATAAATAAAACCACTAACATAACACCCAATAGAAAATGGTGGATGTTTTGGAAATAGATTGATTTAACTTTTTCACCCTCATCGCTTACAAAAATTGCAAGTTAAGCATGAATGAAAATCAAAATTTAAATAGCACTATTAAACAAGTTGCAAATATACTCAAATTAGATTAGAATACATATGGAATATAATTTATTCAAAAATTTAAATCCCCCTCTCGGTCCTATTCCGCTAAGCTCTGCTTCGAATAAAGTGTTACAATGTAGAGATGAGTATCTTCTTACACAAAGCCCATAACGTCTCAGTACTCCTTTATCATATAGTA
>JANNCJ010000007.1:0-2764 GCA_031386485.1 bacterium | reverse complement strand
CGACAGCTCTTCTGCTATTTTGTGATGTACTACCTACAAAGTCTCTTCTCTCACTTTGAACTCTTTTTTGTGGAGGCCTAGACTCTTTATAAAAATTATTTTCTTGTGAGCTTTCTGCTCTACTTGTATTTTCTTCTTTTGGCTTAATGACAGGCTGATACCAATTTGATATTTCTTCTTCCACATATTTTTTTTCTTTTGCAAATTGTGCTCTAGATGATGCTATGATAGCTGGAACTATATCTAAACTATTAGCCTCAATAGGAGGAAGTGTACGTGCTGAGAATGGCTTAGATCCAGTGCCATCAATGCTAAGCTTAAGATATATTTGTCTCGCGCCCAAATTAACTAAGTCCTCGGCCATAAATTTGGGCGCAAACTCTCTTTCGATAAGCTCCGCATCCGGAGCTCCGATACGAAAACAGATAAAAGTGCCCACATTACCAAAAATTGCTGCCCTCACTTTATCTGTTAACTGCTCCTCTACGTGCTGATTAGCTACAATTAATCCCAAATTATACTTACGAGCCTGCGAAAGTATCTGGGCGAAACTATCATTAACAAAATTCTGGAACTCGTCTACATAAAAGTAAAATGGAGGAGATTTTTGTAATTCTTCATAACTTAGATTAGCCCTACTCATAGCAGCTAAATATATCTGGGTTATTAAGAGTGACCCTACGAGTGCCACATTCTCACTACCAGTCTGACCTATGGAGAAATTACAAATTAATATCTTTCTCTCATCCATTATTTGCCTCAGGTCAAAGGATGACTTAGCTTGACCCACTATATTTCTGATCATCGGAGTCAACATAAATTGACCTATTTTGTTTTGTATCGATGCTGTCGCCTCCTTAACATACTTATCATCGTATTTAGAAAACTCATCTCTCCAAAATGAGATTAGTGCTGGATCTTTTACATTATTTACAATTTTCTTACGATAGTCTTTGTCGGAGAAGATTCTGTTAATTCCAAGTATTGACTCACCTTCATTCTCTAGTATCGAGGCTATTGCATTATTAAGAAGATAGACCATACGACCTGAGAAGACATCTTCGCCAAAGACCTTTTTAAATGTATCCATGAGCCCACTAGAAACTAAATGGCTTTTGTCCTTATCTACATGCTCTAATACATTAAGGCTCATCGGATACTTAGTGTCAAAAGGAGCAAAGTAGACTACGTCATTAATCCTATGCGGCGGTACATACTTGAGCAGCTTCTCAGCTGTGGTACCATGCGGATCTACAAAGCAAAGACCCTCACCATTTTGTATATCTTGTATGGCCATGTTCTCAAGAAGAGTCGACTTACCCATACCGGTCTTACCTATGACATAAGTGTGCCGTGTCCTATCATCAGCCTTGATACCAAACTTCTCAGCATTACCTCTAAAATCAGTAAGTCCAAAATACGTTACCCTATTCTTATCATCTAAATTATATTCATCCATGTTAATCTGAGATATCGTCTCTATCGCCTTGTTTCTTCTTTTTTGTTATATCAACTGTGCATAGCAAAATCACAACTGCGAGTGCAATATACACAACATCCTTAAAAGCACTACCAATATATATCCATGGGCTCACTAAGATTAAGAAGGAAGCTATTCTAATTATATTTTTGTTCATATAAATATGATAGCACAAAGATGTTATAAATGCTATATATGATATCCGAGTTTATTCCTAATATAATTTCTAGCTTTAAGATAATAATATTCTAATTTACTATTACGAGACGCGGCATGATTAAGATAATTATCAAGTCTAGGTATCTCGAGGGAGAGTAATATAAGCCCAGCAAAAACTAAAACTATACCAGGTAATATCGGAAGCACAAGGCCGATAAGCCCAGAAATTAATAATATCACTCCGATAATACCATAAGTTACTTGCTTTGCTCTTTTCATGTATAGTATAACAAAAAATCCACCAGACTGTGACACATACTTAAATGTGATACACTAATCTGATGGGTGCTATAAAAAAACTTGACCATAAGCGGTTGGCCAAGCTCTGGAAATTTACATGTGCTTTTTGCGTGGGAGGAGGGACCACACAAATTAGTGAGCGCATGGGCAACTGCAGGCCTATTTTCCAAAACTATTTTGAATGCAATGTTCTCCCGAAAAGCTACTCTTGCGCACTTAAGCACTACCATCGCTCACTTTGGGCTTGACGACTCTGTTCGGAATGGGAAAAGGTATGACCCCAAAGGCGAATCAGGAGAACGCTGCATTCAAATATTTAAACGTAAAGAACAAAATTCTTAACAACTCAACTTAATTATAGATTTAATAAATAGCAAGAATGTATGGTGCCGCTGGGAAGATTTGAACTCCCGACCTCTGCATTTGTCATGCAGCGCTCTACCACTGAGCTACAGCCGCGTACACACTCTCGAAATAGAGAAAAACTTCCCCTATTTATTAAATCTACAATCAATATCACAAACAATAATCATAAACAACTTGCGCGCATATACATAAGATGTAATATACACAATTCCTAATAGGACTTCGCGTAATTAGTAAGTCTCGACTAAACGCATTACTGCGCTTACATCTAACTCCTATCAACGTAATAATCTCTTACGACGCTCAACGATTGCTAATCTTGAGGGGAGCTTCCTTCTTAGATGCTTTCAGAAGTTATCTCGTCCCGACATAGCTACTGGGCGGTCCACCTGGCGGTAGAGCCCATACACCAGAGGTCAGTTCACCCCGGTCCTCTCGTACTAGGGGCAAGTCCTCTCA
>JANNCJ010000038.1:0-5751 GCA_031386485.1 bacterium | reverse complement strand
ATGTCATCACTGAGTATCTTCTTTCTGTATTTTATTGGACATACTATATGATAAAGGAGTACTGAGACGTTATGGGCTTTGTGTAAGAAGATACTCATCTCTACATTGTAACACTTTATTCGAAGCAGAGCTTAGCGGAATAGGACCGAGAGGGGGATTATAAATATAAATTTCAAAAAAATATGTGTAGACTATTAGCAATAAAAAGTAAAAGTAAAAAAATATTAAAAGACTCTCTAATCTCATTCAGATCCTTGGACCAGAATGGGAAGCTGCCAACAGGTATTGAGGGTGGCCATAAAGATGGTTTTGGTATTGTATTCTATAATAATGGCAAAATTATCGGTGAATACAAAGACTGCACCGCCTCATCACAAAGTGTAACTTTTGCTAATGCTATAAATTTCTTAAACAATAATAATGTTGACTTGTGTATTGCCCACATTCGCAAAGCTACAGTAGGCAGTCTTAATATTAATAATATACATCCATTCACTGAGTCTAATATATCATTCGCCCACAATGGTACAGTGTCATCAATTAAGGAGGATATAGATGAGGAGCTTATACGCAGAATAAAAGGTGAGACAGATAGTGAATTCTTATTCTATAATCTGCTCGACAGTAATGACTACAAGGTTAACATCATTAACATTCAGGACTTTGCCAATAATGTTAAGAATAAATATTTCAAGAGTGCTGATGGCGACAAGAATACGTCATTCTGTAATCTACTCACTGATGGTAATGCAATATTCGCAACAAGACTCTACAATGAGAATCACAGCAAGCGAGACATTATGAATTTTGAATCATACTACACCTTATACCTAGGTGCTAATGATGAGGCTGATATCATTTGTTCTGAGATACTGGATGTCACGCCTGGTACAAAGTGGGAGCCTATTCAAAATGGTGTGGCACTGGAAGTCTAGTATAGCTCATTAATTCTAAAGTGATAAAAATGTTATAATATACAGATGATAAGAATTATAAAAGCTGAAGAAGTATATACAAGTAATCATGATTGGCTGAGCTCACGCTTTTTGTTTTCTTTTGCCGATTATTATGACCCGTCGAATATGTCGTTGGGGCGCATGAGAGTATTTAACGATGACGTCATCGCACCCCACTCGGGCTTCCCTCCTCACTCACATAGGGGGATGGAGATAGTTACTATTATGAATAGTGGGGCGCTAACTCACACAGATAGCATGGGTAACTCACGCAGCATTAGTGATAATTATGTACAGCGCATGACGGCAGGTACGGGAGTCACGCATAGTGAGATGAATAACAGCGATATGAGTTTATCACTCTATCAGCTCTGGTTCACACCCCGCATTAATCTAAGCACTCCGAGCTATGAAGAGAAAGTATTCACTCCAAGCACTGGACTCACACTACTTGTGTCTGGTGCCAGTCCTTCCCCTTGGGAAGGTGCCAAAGGCGGAAGGGGTCAGTACCCTCTAAGTATTGGAGCTGAAGTCAAAATCTATAAAGGAATATATAAACCTGGAGACATTCTTACCTTACCCATTCATCTCAACGATCATGTGCTTATCTATATGGCCTCAGGTGAAATGGTAATCAATAACACTCACACACTCCACCCTCTTGACCAAGCTCGTATCAGCGGCGAAGAGATAATTAATTTTAGTTTTATAAGTGATTGTGAGATGGTTGTGGTAGTTGCTTAAAAATTAAATAATCAAATTAACTTTCCAAATTCTTCATCAACTCTTCTACTGTTTTGAATGGGCCAATTAACTCTCCATTTTTTATATCTTCCAACATTTCGTTTTCTCTTTCTGGTGTGTATCCATTTACAGTTCTAGTTTTATTGACTTTAAAAGCTTCATCACAAAGATCGCAAGGAGCTCTTCCAAATCTAGGCATATGTTCTGAATTATTCTCCTTTGATAAATTATCTTTCATTTTTTAATTATACCATCAAATATGTTAAAATATATTCATGAAATTAAAAACAGAAAAAAATTATACATTAGAATTTACAGAAAAGGAATATCTTGATTTAATCAAGACAATATATCTAGCTGACTGGATAGCAAATGCGACTACCGTATATAAAAAAGATAAATGTAAATACGTAGAACGTGTCAGAAATATCATATTACTTCAAACTGCTGGCACCAATCTAGAAAACTATACAGAATTTGATAGTAATAATAATGACATAGATTTTGGACAAATACTTGATGATGATAAAGACTTGAGATCTATTATAGATAGATATGATGAGGAAATATTCTGGCAAGAGTTAGTTGGTAGACTTTCTAAAAGGGATACATTTAGAAATATTAGCCAAAAAGATTATGCTAAGATGGACATGATTGAAAGAATTAGTCTTGATTGTGAAAGTGAAGAGTCGTGGCACAACGAATTTGAAAAACATGGCATAGAGAGACTGGCGATAGACATAAATAAGGGGAAGTTAAAATAAAAGGAATAAGTTGACAATAATTATAATTAGTGTATAATAATAAAGTCGATTTACCCCTTCAACAACTTTGATTTGAGGAAGAAAATGAACCCAATCGCAATCTATAATTTTGGCCCTGGCCGGTCCTGCCTCATCCAAGAAGGTCAGTACCTAGTCTCCTTGGAAGAACGGAGCCGTATTGGCTCGATCAATCCCGATGAGTGCATTCTACGTATCGAAGCTGTAACCAAGGGTTACCGTAGCATAGCTGACGATGATGACGAATTTTTGTTAACAATTCTGAGTGGGACATTCTGTGCCCCACCAAATTGCAAAATGAAAGTCTGTCTAGTTGATGGTGTGTACCTGGCAACAGTTAGCACTGATCAGCACGGTCAAGAATTGCATCTCATGTCGCTTAAATTTGGGTCCGCTCTGGACTTCAAAATTACAAGCGCAGCAAGAGAAGCCTTCATACGCTCCTTGACCTGTGCGGTCGAAGAGCAAGCTCAGCAACGACTCGCAAGAAGAAGCTACGTGATGCAGTACCCTCTACAACCAGTCCACGCTGCAATCGCGTAGGACAAGACCGCCACAAATAAGAAGAATTATAGTGGCGTTTTTTTATTGTCTGCTTATCTCCCTCACCTTATTTAATATCCCCTCGAAATTATCATCACCATTCTTATACAGAGTGTCATAGACATCATAATCTCCTTTGTTCTCTTTATTATTTAAAAATCCAAAGCTTATGACTTCGCTGTGATTGCTCTTGTCACACATAAGTATATCAGCTGGGTGATCACCGATCACTATCGCCACATCAGCATGTAGCTTCTTATCAATCTCTCTCATTATCTCATACTTATTCATTGTGTGTACTAGTGGGGGCATTGCCTCTCTCACATAGCCATCATTATCATAAGCGAAGCTATTACCCACTATCTTAATATTGTTATTCTTTATCTTCCCATTCTCATCCAGCTCTACTATACGCTCATACTCTAACTTGTATTTGATAATATCTGCGACACCTGCTGTGAGTATAAGTACTGGTATATTATTTGACTTTGCATATTCAAAAAGCTCTTTTACATTTCTCCTCAGCACTAGATTCTCACTTCTACTCGCTCTTTTGATATCATCGAGATGTACTTTATAATTTACCACTCCTTCAAATTCTTCTTGCCACCATTTTATCATTTGCTCTTCTCTCTCTTCTTTACTTATATAAAAATTAAATTCGCTCGGAGCATACTTTGCATATAGCGCATCGCTATAAATTTTGCCCTCATCGCTCATAACATCACGAAGCACAGAAAAGGAATTACCATGACCCTTCATTTTCTGAGTGAGTGTACCATCAAAGTCTGTGAGTATTTCGAGAGGCATATTTTAAAAATTATATAGTTGAGCTATGTATCCACGAATTATAATCTTCGTTAGCTTCTACTTCTGCAAGCTTAATTATGCATGGACAGTCATACGTACTACCTTTTTGTACCTTAACTACAAAGTCTCTAACCTTATCCCAATTCTCTTTTCTGGTCTTAAGTATTGCCACAATCTCTCTAGCGTCTTCCATTTTACCATTCCACTCATAAAGACTATTAATAGGAAAAAGATTGGCGCATGCTATTAATTTTTCTTTCAATAATTTACTCACCATTTCTTTGGCTTCTACTTCGCTTTTATATACTGAGTATATTAGTATAAATTTGTTCATAGTTTTATTTTTATTTATTATATCATGAGTTAGGTCTATATATCTCATACTTCCACCCCAGCTTCCAGCTTTTTGTCTTTCTCCAATCCCCTGCGAGTGCTAGTCTCCAAGATTTGACATCACTTCTCTAATATAATATGATTATACGGAACAAGAACATCCCGTTCTTGTGTCCTCAACTTTAACCCCGAAGGGTCAGCCTTCTCCCACACAGAATGATACCTCTAACCCTTACTCACTCTCACACAAAATGACACCTAAAGTAGGTGTCATAAAGTGAGCATTCTGTCATACTTGTATTTGTATGAATATAAATATGAAAACAGAAGGTGTGTTAAATATACACAAAATTATAGAACTTAGCAATGTGAGTGGTGTGGAATACTTGTTTGAAAATAAGCAAGATAAGTATGATTGGATAAATAGAGTACTTAGTGAGAGTAAATATTCTTACAAAAGTACAAAAAGGAAAGATAAGAGTATAGTTCAAGATTTCATAATCAAGACTACAAGATTGAGTAAAGTACAAATCAAGAGATTGATACAGAAGAAGTCAAGAGGAGATAAACTTGTAGTGTCTTACAAGAATTGTAATAAGTTTAAAGTGAAGTACAAGAGTAAAGATGTATCATTATTAGCTATCACAGATAACTATCATAATAGAGTTAATGGTAGAGCTGCTATAGTTAATATGCAAAGAGAGTTTAAGTTGTATAACAAAGAAGAGTTTAATACTATTAGTCAGATATCAGTATCTCATCTCTACAGATTAAGAAATGATAACTATGTCTATGAAAAGGAATGCTTAACCTTTACTAAGACTAATGCTGTACAGAGGAATATTGGAATAAGGAGGAAGCCGAATAGTCATGGTATGCCAGGTTATTTAAGGATAGATAGCGTACACCAAGGAGATCAGGAGGATGCTAAAGGTGTGTATTACATCAACATAGTGGATGAGGTGACCCAGTATGAGTTCGTAGCTTGTGTGCCATATATATCAGAGTATTACTTACTTCCTGTGCTGATTGATCTCATAGAGTTCTTTCCCTTTAAGATACTTAACTTCCATTCAGATAATGGTAGTGAATATATTAATTATACAGTAGCTAAGCTACTAGAGAAATTATCTATAGAGCAGACTAAGTCTAGATCAGGCAAACACAATGACAATGCGCTAGCAGAAAGTAAGAACAACTCTATTATTCGTAAGCAGTTTGGTTATTCGTATATACCAAAGAGTGTATCAGAGAGTATAAATATCTTTCTCTTTGATATATTTAATTATCATATCAACTATCATAGAGTATGTGCTTACCCGACTAAAAGTATTAATGAGAAAGGTAAGATTAAGACAACTTACGAGGAGTATAATACCCCGCTCGGAAAGCTAATGTCACTGCCTAACTTTGAGATATTTCTAAAGCCTTACATGACTAAAGAATTGCTACTTGCAAAAGAAATGGAAATGAGTGATAATGAAAGTGCTAAGAGAGTGAGAGAACATTATCAAAAATTAAAGACCAAAATACAAGATGTGATAGATAAGATTTGAGGTATCATTTTGTGATGAGAGAATACT
>JANNCJ010000036.1:0-22055 GCA_031386485.1 bacterium | reverse complement strand
TAAGATGTTGTCTAATTGAAGTTTGAAATGCTCCTCATTTGCACCCCAATAATAATTCGTATGCGAAGTATAAACAACATCATAATCTTCTGAAAAGTTTAATAAATCGACACCACCGTGAATTAGTTCGCCAGGGTTGTTTTCTATTTGTAAAAACGATTTTGCTTTTTCAAGCGCCGGCTTATCTGTTTCCAGCAAATCACAAACATATTCTTTTTTCGTTCCAAAATGTCCAAGTTGTTGTCATAATTTTATTTTCCTTTTATTTTCTTCTGTTTAACTTTTCCTAAAAAGTTATTTTTACTCATAACCTTCTCCTTTGTTTCTGCTTCTATTTCTTTTCTAGTATTTCCTGCAATTCTACCACCATCTTTTGCGTCTCTTTTAAGTTCTGGGAATTTTTGTGAGTTTCGATTTTTAGTAACTTGAGTTGTGGTGGCTTCGCCAAGCATTGTTAGAATTATTTCCAATTCGTTCATGTGGTCACGCGGATTATCTTCATTTATAAGTGATTTGAACTCTTTTATTTCTTTGGCAGTTTTTTCAAATGTACCTTTGTAGATTTCATTGGTTAGAATTGCAAATTCAAGACCTTCTTTTGCACCTCTATCTTTCCACTCATCTGTGAGTGTGTTTCTGACATTTATTCCACGCATGCGTTTACTTATCCAGTCATCATCGTATCCTTTGGAAGTATAAATATTTTTAGCTCTTACAATGGCTTTTTCAGGGTCTTGTATTTCTTCTAATCTTTCACGACCAATCGTTGCGAGCCATACCTTAAACGGCTCAGCTTTGGGGCTTGGTATGGCTTGTATCAGACGAAAACAATGTTCTATGTTTCCTGCAAGAGTATTACGATATTTACCTGTTTCTGTTAACATTCCTACCTGGGGACAATTTGTCCCCAGGTAGGAATGCAATTCTTTATCTCGCTTCCGCAACTTTTTTAAATAGTCTCTAGGGTTAGAAGAATTGGTTAAAATTTCCACAACATCTACAAGTGAGAAATACCACTTTTCAACTTGTTCGTTCCAAACTCTTCGGATTTTTTGGTCTTCAAAAACAGAGATTCCTTTATTTTTGTTTATGTCTATTTGGCTCATAATTTTATTTATATGTTTATATTGTACTTTACAGTAGTTCACATTGCAAGTTTTCAAAGTGGGTAAGTTTTAGACTATATTTTCCATAAATTCATATATAATATGATACTATTATTTATATTTTTCTCATTTATCTATGCTATACTTAACCCATGGAAACATATAACTGGTATAGTACACTTATGAAGCCTTCTTGGGCGCCGCCGAGCTGGCTATTTGGCCCTGTGTGGAGTGTGCTATATATTATTATCACTTACACATTTGGTACTATCTTTTATAAAGTATATACAAAAGAGCTACCCCTTATGGTCGCTATTCCATTTGCCTTAAATTTATTTTTTAATTTCATCTTTACTTATATACAATTCACACTTAAGAATAATTTATTAGCTTCTATTGATATACTTCTCGTCGTTATTACTTTAATCTGGGGTCTCGCAATAATCTATAACTCTTACCCACAACTAAGATGGATAGTCTATGCTAATCTTCCTTATCTACTCTGGGGGCTATTTGCTACTTGCCTCCAGCTCACTATAACTTATCTTAATAGATAATATGCATAGCTTTTTTGGGTGGAAAGTGGTGAAAAAATCCCACTTCGTTAAAACTTCGCGGGACACAGTAAAAACTAAATCAACTAAACATTATCTAACTTATAAAGAAAAGGCAAGAAGCTTGGTGATGCATAAGTTAATGCTATACAAAAATATTTATAAAGATCTCGGCCATGACCTAGACTATAATAAAGTTGCAATTAGAAATCAGAGTACTAGGTGGGGGTCTTGCTCAAGCAGGAAGAATCTTAACTTTAATTATAAGATAATATTCCTCCCTGAGCACTTGATAGAATATATAATAGCGCATGAGTTATGTCATTTATTGGAGATGAATCACGGCTCAAACTTTTGGAAATTAGTATCTCTCACTATACCAGACTATTATAAATATAAAAAAGAATTATGCAAAATAAGACTGCGTGATATAAGTCAAATTAATTTATAGATTTTAAATTTTTGTGCTATAATATGTTAATGCAGGATATTAATCTAAGCGGAATATTAAGCCAATTCTTAGAATTCCCTTCTACTACTATATCAATACTGTTTATCGCTATAATTATAATATTAATTATTACTCTCATAGTCGCTATCAAGCACAAGAAAACTGAGCACATACTTCAAAAATATTATATATTGGATAAGAGTGAGACTCCCAAAAGCTTTCTCTTTTGGATAATCTCAGTACTCATTGTAATTAGAGTAATACAGGTATTCTTAATTCAACCATTTATAGTTAGTGGCGACTCAATGCTGCCTAACTTTCACAATAATAATATATTACTTATCGACAAGATTAGCTATAAGCTACACGCTCCAGAAAGAGGAGAAGTTATAGTATTTAAATTTGTTAAGAACAACTCAAGCTTAAAAGGTAAATACTTTATTAAGAGAATCATAGGTGTGCCTGGAGATACTGTTGAGGTCCTAGGAACTGTCACAACTATCACGACCAAGAATGGAGAAATCATAAAGCCGAATGAAGAGTTTATAACTTTTAACAAAGACAATATCTACTCTAAGACAATACTTGGTGAGGGTGAATACTTTGTGATGGGCGATAACAGGTCAGGAAGCTATGACTCTAGATCTTGGGGGGCAGTTAAGATTGGCGACATCTCTGGTCGAGCTGTGGTTGAGCTTTACGACAACCTGAGTACATTACCAGAAGATAGAAAGAATAATTACAAATAAACATATGGCCAAAAAAAAAGAGATTATTAATAAAGTAAAAACTACCACAATGATAAGTGATGTATTAAGTGTGAGTTACTATCAGATGCAAGCCATGTATGAAAAGGCCCAAGAGATTGCTGAGTATTATGGCTTCAAACCTGTATACACTCCTATAATAGAGCCTGCAGAGATGATTTTTAGAAAAGGTAAAAGTGGTGGCGAAATCAAGAATCTTAAATTAATAAGTAAAGATAAGGAAGAGTATATACTAAGAGAAGACTTTACCCCGTCGTTACTCCGCTGCTACAAAGATAATAATCTATTTGAGACTGGTGACCCTACTCTACTTTACACTTATGGTAACACCATAGAAAATATGAAGGAGAGTAAAAATTTTGAACTCGAAATAATAGGCACAAGTAAAGCTATTGCTGACGCGATAATAATAAGAACCACTTTTGACATTATAGAAGATTACGGTTTTGAAAATGCTTATATAGACATTAACTCTGTAGGAAACATAGAAACGAGAGCTACTCATATCAAAGAATATAATAATTATTTTAAAAAGAATACTAGCAAATTGTGTTCTAAGTGTGCAAAAACATTTAAGAAGCACGGAGTAGTGAGCGAAGAATGCCAAGGTACAGCTTGTGCTACAATACTAGAAAATTCTCCAAATGTAATTAATTATCTTAACCAAGATGGCAGGAAGCATTTTAAAGAAGTGTTACAATATCTAGAAGAAATGTGTCTCCCTTATCGCATCAATCATGCAATTATGAGCGAGCACGATTATGGGTATGGTACTACTTTTAATATTTGTGCAGATAAGATAATTGATGGCGTAGACAAGAGACTAGTCTTAGCTAAGGGAGGAAGATATGAAATGTCAAAATATTTAAATTTTAAAAAGGATTTATCGGGTATAAACTCTACCATAGTCCTTAACTCAGACGATCTTATAAAAAATTCATCCAAGATGAGCCCAAAAATACACAAGCCAGCCAAATTCTTTTTTATACAAATTGGATTTGAAGCCAAGCTTAAATCACTAAATGTGATGGAAATTTTAAGAAAATCAAATATAAGTGTGATGCAGAACCTCTCTAAGGACTCACTCACAGCGCAGCTGCAGATTGCCAAAGATAAAGAAATTCCCTATGCCATAATACTTGGTCAAAAAGAAGCCATGAATAATACAGTTATAATAAGAGATATGAAAAAGCTGTCTCAAGATACTATCAAAATTACAGAGCTCTGTGACTATATTAAAAAGATTATTAAATAATACTAATTAAAAAGTATATACACAATAAGTGAGAGCACTATAACAAATAAAACAGCGTCTAACACTATTAACCCTATTGGTCTCTCTTTATAATAGTCATATTTCTTTTCCATATCTCTTGTGCTTGGCAGATCTTCTTCTTCATCATCATCTAATCTCTTTCCACTTATTAATTCATCGTTATTATCGCTCTTGATTTTCTCGACTGAAGTCCCGACACTTGGTGCAAAACTAAAATTCTCTATCACGTGATCACCTTCATTTTCATTTGTTATATTTTCGCCCTCTTCTTCTTTACGATTTTCTGAAGCGTCCAAAATCTTTTCTCTTAAGGACTGCAATACAGTGTGCTCTTTATTTTCACTGCTGTGAAAAGGAAAGATAAAATCCGCGGCTGTAGTTTTAGGTATCTTCGCATCTAATTCTTTAGTTTTCTTTTCTTTTGCAGTATTCGTCTCTTCTGTAACTCTCTCTCTTTCTTTACCTTCACTATTTTTGTTAACCCGCCTTATCTCTTCTTCATTTATTATAGGCTCATAATTATTTATATCAGCGCCTCCCCTTACACTTTTAAAGATATTTACACCTTCTCTTATATCTTGCTCATCCCAACCGCTCGCAATTAAGAGAGTGTGTAATGACTCTTCATTTAAATTCTGATTAATAGTCATTATCCTAGACAGAACATTCTTAATAGTATCTATGGTCATTAAGACTATTATAATACTTTTAAAGAGAATTTACAATCAGGATATGAACAAGTAATTAAATCACATTAATAACTTTCTTGTTCTTGCTTGTGTTATCAAAATTAAGATGTCTCTTAGATGAAAATTTAACTTTACCCTCTTTGAGCGCAAAGATAGTATGATCTTTGCCATAAGCAGTGTTAGTGCCCGCCATTATCTTAGTGCCACGCTGCCTCACAAGAATGTTACCTGTTGAGACTGCTTCACCATCATACTTCTTAACACCCAAGTATTGAGCATTACTGTCTGTTAGATTTTTGGCCGTTCCGGCTGCTTTTCTTGTTGCCATATATTTATGTTATTTGATTCAGTAGAATCACCTACTGGGTTAGTAATATTATAGCAAAAGTGAGTCAAATTTGCAAGTTGTCACATAATATGATAATATATATCTATAAGATAGTCACAGGATAGATTTGAAGTGGTACTCGGGCATGGGCTCGAGCATTTTATTTAAAAGATTAAAACAAAAAACAAAAAATACATGATAGATTTAAAATTACTTAAAAAAGGCTTAGACGAATTAACAGCAGAAAAGAATTTACCTGCCGCTAAGGTGCAAGATGCCATGGAGAGATCTCTCGCTGCAGCGTATCAGAAAGAGTACGGAGAAAAAGGTCAAATTATCAAATGTCATATTGATTTTGAAAGTGGGCATATGAGCTTTAGCCAGATTAAGATAGTGGCTGATAAGACTTCGGTCAGATTTGAGGATGAGGAGCTTCAAGATAACGATGAGCGAATGGATCTCCCAAGATATAACGAAGAGAGGCATATTCTTATCGACGAAGCTAAGCTCTTAAAGAAGAGTGTAGAGATTGGCGATGAGCTCGTATTCCCTTTAGACGACAAGGACGACTTTGGACGCATATCACTTCAGACTGCTAAGCAAGTTATAATCCAGGCAATCAGAGAAGCTGAGAGAGAGCAGACTAATGAAGAATTTAAAGATAAACTTAACACCATAGTCTCAGGTGTTGTAGAGCGTGTAGAGCGAGGTGTCACATTTGTGGATATTGGTAAGGCCTCAGCTGTGCTACCATTCGAAGAGCAAATAAGAGGCGAGAGATTAATGCCTGGCACTCGTATTAAGGCCTATCTTTATGGATTCGATGACAAAGAGCGTGGTGACATGTCTATAAGACTATCTCGTACTCATCCCAATTTTCTTAAAGAGTTATTTAAATTAGAATCAAGCGAAATTGCAGATGGAGTCGTTGAGATAGTCCATGTTGCTCGTGAAGCAGGCAATAGATCTAAGATTGCTGTGAAGTCAAACGATGCTCGTATCGACCCTGTGGGCTCATGTGTAGGCCAGAGAGGCACAAGGATTAACGCCATAAGTAGCGAGCTACACAATGAGCGAATAGACGTTATACTCTACTCTGACGACATCAATGAATTCATCAGAAAAGCTCTCTCACCTGCTGAGCCAAGTGAGATCAGGGTCTTTGAGGATGATAAGAGAGCTGAGATACTAGTACACGAAGATGAGTTATCATTAGCTATCGGTAAAGGAGGCCAGAATGTGAGACTAGCTGCTAGATTAACAGGATACAAGCTAGACATTATAAACATGGATGAGAATGGCGAAAAAGTAGAAGTAAAAAATTAAACAAAAAAAATTATGAAAGAAATATTAAGTAAAATTAATCCATTAAATAGTAAAGGTAATATAAATGTGATAATAGAAATACAAAAAGGCTCTAAGAATAAATATGAGCTCGACAAGGAAACTGGCCTCATCATGTTAGATAGAGTTATGCATACGGGTCAAGATTATCCGTTTGATTATGGATTTGTACCAAATACACTCTGGCACGATGGTGATCCTTTAGATGTGGTCTTAATCTCAACATATTCTCTTTTACCAGGTATTTTATTAGAAGCCAAAGTGTTAGGAGTAATGAATATGATAGACGCTGGTGAAAGTGATGCCAAGATAATAGCCGTACCTGCTAAGGACCCTAGATTTGATCATATCAACGATCTCTCTGATGTGCCGGCTCACACTATCAAAGAGTATCAACACTTTTTTGAAACATATAAAATAATACAAAATAAAAAAGTCACTATTCCAAGTATAGATAATAAAGAATCAGCGATGAAAGTAATAAGTGAGGCGATAGAGTTATACAAGAACTAAAATAATAAAATAGATAATTAGAAAGTAAAAAGTTAAGAATAAAAGGAAAATAAATATGAATTACACAATAAAAAATGAAAAGAACAGTCAGAAAGAAATCGAAATCACAATAAGCAAAGATGAATTTGCAAAATATTGGGGTACTGCTTTTAAAATTATACAAAAGGAAGTTGAAGTAGATGGTTTTAGAAAAGGACTCGCTCCAGAGAACGCGATTGTAAATAAGTATGGAGAATCCTCTATACTACAAGAAATGGCCAATCAAGCAATCAATACTACTTATGTTGAGATATTGCTTAAAGAGAAGCTTCATGTGATCAGTGAGCCTCATATACACATTGTAAAGCTTGGAAAGGATGAAGACTTTATCTATCATGCACATGTGACAGTATTCCCCGAAATAAATGTAGGTGATTATAAATCAGTTGCAAATAAAGTCTTAGAAACAAATAATACTGATATCCTAGAAGTAACAGACGAAGAACTAAAGACTATAATGGATGAGCTTAGTGATGAAGTTAAAGCAAACACCCCTGACATAGAGAATATAATAAAAGCAAACTTTAGAGCAGAAAAAGAAAATAACAATAAAAATATTAGAAGATCTAAATTCTTAGAAGAAATTCTTAAAAGTATCGATGAAAAGTTTGCAGATGCCTGGCCGGCAGAATTCCAAGATAGGGATAAAGCTCAAATTATAGCTGTACAGATTGCCAAAGCCGAAGGATTAACTGCAAGCGAAGAGGAAATTGATGCGGAGAGTATCAAGATAGTGAATATAATTCCCAAGCAGGATTTGATAAGTGGTAAGGTAGATGAGAGGAGAGTTAAAGATTATGCAGCCCAGACAGTTATAAACGAAAAGATGTTTAGGTCTATTGGTCTCTAATATTTATTCTTTGTCCATTTCTTTCTTAAACTCTTTGAGATTACCCCAGAAGTGAGCTACATACTTCTTATCGCCTATAGACTTCTCTACAAAGTTATTCCTTAGCTTAGCATATATAGTGTTAATTAGTGACTGTACAAAAGACAATGACTTAATAATATAAAAGTGTATATAATGTAAGGTAAATTTATAATACTTTACAAATTTACGTATAGAGTATTGGACAAGATTTCTAAAATTCATTTTAAAAGTTTTAAAGGCTAAATATTCTGTTTCTATTGTCTCATCTTCATTTAAGCTGTGTAAATATTTAAAATGTGAAAGTACATTATACATTATGTAACTTATTAGTCCTAAGATAGTTATAAGTAAAATAGAATTTATCAAAAAGTCAGTTTTGCTTATCAAAAATTCTAAAGCATTATTCATATTTTATTCTTTATAAAGTATTAAATACTAAATCTTACAGCTTTGGCAATCTTGATATTTTCTCCAAATTTTTGTATAGCTGCATTTATTCTTTGAACAACTTTAAGAGCTGGGTCTTTAATAAACTCTTCTTCTAATAAAGTTTCTATATCATCATTTCCAACTGCTGCAACATGCATAGCGATATCATAAGCAAGAGATTTAAACTCTTCATTCTTCGCAACGAAATCAGTCTCACAGCCAAGTATAACCATGGCTCCCATAGTACCAGTAGAATGAACATACGAAGCAACACAACCACAAACTATATCCCTGTCAGCCTTCTTCTCAGCCTGAGCTTCACTATAACCCTTTAACACTTCTCTCGCCTTTACGATATCATTATTGGCTTGGTCTAGGGCCTTTTTTATTTGTGCGAATGAGAGACCTGTTTCCTCTCTTAATGATTTGATTATATCCATATATTATGTTAGTTAGATTTATATTATACTATAGATTTTTTGATATTTGTTAATATTTCTTTTACTACTGAAGGAGACCCTTCATTAACAATGATAGGATAATCTACTTTGTTAATATCAGTATCAGTATTACAGAGCCCCACAACAGGAATACGCATTCTTATTGCCTCATCAACACACATATACTCTTTTTTTGTATCGACAATAACTAACGCTCCCGGCATACCGTTAAGGGCAGAAACTCCGCCAAAATTCTTATCAAGTCTTTTTATGTCAAGGTTAATGAGTAGTTGCTCTTTCTTAGTATATACGGCTAGTGCACCCTCTTCCTTTTGTTTTAAAGTATTATGAAGTTTCTCAATTCTCTTTTTCATTTCAGGGTAATTCGTAAAGATGCCTCCAATATATCTGTCAGCAATATACGGCATATTAGATGAGAGAGCAATTTCTTTTATTATTTGTTTCATTTCTGGCTTAGTGCCTACAAATACGACCTGTTTATTCGCATCTGTAACTGACTTAAGGAAGGTTACGGCCTTGGTATATTGCTCGACGCTCTTATCTAAATCGATAAAATCAACTCCATTACCTGTTGCTTTGATAAATGGCTTCACACTTGGGTGACGTCTTGTTTTAGTGTATCCATAATGAGCACCAATCTTAGTTAAATTCTCTGTGTTAATTGCTGACATATTTTGCTGTATATTTTTATTGTTCTGTTATTTTACCATTTTTTATCAACTTTTGCAAATTAATATTACTCTTATATTATTCTTCTGATTGGGAGTCGAATTCTCCTTTAAAATTATTTAAAGCTTCGAATACGGGCATTAGTTCCCCATTCATGATTTTAGGTAGTCCGTGCCATGACTCTTTGATCCTGTGATCAGTTACCCTATCTTGTGGATAATTATATGTTCTTATCTTTTCGCTCCTATCTCCGGTACCAACTTGAGATCTCTTCTCTGACCTGTCACTAGCATATTCTTCGTCCTCCTTTTTCTGATCAAGCCTGGCTTGTAGCATAGCCATAGCTCTTTCTTTATTCTTAAGCTGTGATCTCTCAACTGTACATCTTACGCTTATTCCTGTAGGCTTATGTATCACTCGGACCGCTGTCTCAACTTTGTTAACATTCTGTCCACCGGCACCACCAGATCTACTTGTCTCTACCTCTATATCAGCTGGGTTAATGCTAAATTTACTTATTTCTCTTATTGGCATTACGCTGACTATTATGGTCGAAGTATGAACCCGGCCATTCTTCTCGGTATCTGGTATGCGCTGTACTCTATGTACTCCACTTTCCCATTTAAAATAATCATAAGCGCTTCTGCCTTTTACTTCAAAAGCTACGTATTTGTATCCTCCAACTTCACTTAACGACTCATCTGTCTTTTCCCATCCAAGCTTATTATTCTCAGCAAAATTCTGATAAGCGAGAGCGAGCTCAGCCGCAAAAAGTGTAGACTCATCTCCTCCAGCGCCACCTTGTATTTCGAGTATCAGGGCCTTTGGCTTTGATTCTTCTACCTTGCTATTTTCTATTATATCTCTCATCTCATTATATAGCTTCTCACTTTCGGCTTCATACTTTTTGACATCTTCGATTGCCATATCGTGCAAGTCAGGATCATCAAGCAAGTGCTTAGCCTCATCAAGCTTACTTATAAGCTCAAAGTATGTGTCAGACAAGTACTTAGTCTTTGTGTTATTTTTAAATTCATCAATATCCATAATTTGTCAATTATACTATAAAAATAGATTTTATTCTACTACCTTAAATACTTATTAATAAACTCTTTGTGTTTTTCATAAGTTTCAGCATAATAAAAGTTACCATCTTTCCCTGTTATATAATATAAATAATTTGATTTTGTTGGATTTCTTAATGCCGTTAATGCATTCACGCCTGGATTGTTAATGGGCTTCTTTGGTATCTCGTTATTTTTATATGTCTCTGGAGCCACGTCTACTTGGAGCGGCATACCAATTCTAATTCTATTTTGTAAGATACCTGATATCACTTTCATATCTTCAAGACTCTTACCTTCACCCTCGATAATGCTTGCCAAAACTAAATCATCCTCACTTATCTCACCGACTCTTCTATCAAATTCTTTCTTTAGTCTATCTATAATTTCCTCACTGGTGCTTTTAGAAGAAAAGAAATATGTCTCGGGGTATAAGTATCCAGTATGACTCTTAGCAACTTTATAAAATTCATCTTCTCTAATATTAAAAGTTTGACTTACTCGCTTAGCAATTTCTCTCGTGGTGAAGCCTTCGGGTATTGTAAGTCTACTACCCGGCTCAAAGGCTTCACCCCCAAGTATGCCTCTATAAATACCAACCAAACTTTTGTCATCAAGCTCGATTAAATTATATCTCCCATATTCCAGACTTCTATCTTTCATATTAAAAGAGGCTAACATTCTAAAAATTAGAGCTGATCTGATATAATTATCTTCTTCTAATCTACTAGTTATGCTTCTTATACTCTCACCTTCATTAATGTTAAACTCATGCATAGGCATATTGCCAACTGGGATAAACATCAAAAATAATATATAAGTAATTATTAGACTAGATATTAATGTAAGCTTACTTATCAAATTTTTCATTCTTATACATATTGTAGCAGTAATCTCTTATCTAGGCAAATTAGTCGGAGCATCACTCTTAAGAGAGTCAACCCTCTTGATGCCTGGAGTGCTTGCTACAGAGCCTGGGAGATGCCAGATAGTTGCCACTTCCTCTGCATTTAAGGTGCAAATGTTGGGATGGGGATGAGAAAATGGATGTAAGAAACCTTCATAAAGTAATCTAAATATTTTCCTATACCCTAGAGACTTTTCAAAAAATTTACCATCAAGATAAGCATCAATACCACCATCAGGGTACAAAAACTCCATAAATTTATTTGGAGACTTATCCCTAAATGGTATATGTGGGTAGAATGCTTCACGTTCTACGTATGATTCGAATATCTCTTCACGCCTCCAAGGCTTACGCTTCTTACCCACATCTTGCCAAGGATAGTCATACGGATCTGCATTTCTAAAAGGGAAGAACCCATTTGCCCCCTTGAAAGCTCTCATAGTATTATACATAGAGTAGAGATTAGGTAAGAAGTTGGCCTTATCATCCTCTGCTATATATATAGTCCGCACTAAAGCTCTAAATAGTGGCTTACTTAACTTCCTATTTATCATCTCTATCTCATCTTTCTCATCTGCTGTTAAGTCCATATCTGTACTTTTTTTATCTTTCTCATCTACATACTTATAGCCAGCCTTCTTTTCTTCATCACTAAAAACTGAGTCTGCATATTTTGTTGGTATATATTCTTCTTCGCCATTACTAATCATCTTTGTAGCATCATTAGGATCCTTAATCATTTTAAATTTTGGATTCTTCATTGTTAGTTCGTAACCATACTCATTTTTCACAACCTCCGTAGTTGTTATTTTTTTTACAAGTCTTTTCCTAATTTGCTTTATTCTCTCTTCGGCTAATTCTTTAAGATTAAAATATTCATCAGTCTCTTTGTTATAATATGTCTTTGGGAATTTATCACCATCAAAACGAGTCACCTCTTGGAGTATAACTTGATACCAAGCATGCTGACCCTTTTTGAGCGAGCCCATCCACTCGAGTATGGGAGTAAGTGGATCATGTTTAAATTCTTCTTTAGGATCTTTGTCCAGCTTATAGTCCACATAAGTCTTAATCATCTTGTAGTCAGCTGGCATCTCAAGCTTCTCATCTTCTTTTTTCGGATCTTTATCTTTTACATCTTTATCCCTTTTAATATTTCTATTTAATTTAAATTTCTCAGCTAATTTATGATCAGCACCTACCATGCTCACGCTTTTGCCCCTATGATCTAAATACATTAGCTTGACATAATCATCTGCCTCCACTATCTCAATACCGTCATATTGCGAGTAGAAATTACTTGTGATCATCTCTTTATACTTTTTTTCTGTACGTACAAAAAACTTCACGTCCCCCTCAATAGAGGCAATCTCAAAAGAAAAAAATGAAGATAACGCCCCTTTCCAATTCCTATTATACCAAGGCCCCACACCACCGATTTGCTGGAAAGAATTCACAATAAGCTCTATGGATTCTGGACTCTTGGTTATCTCACGGGGCAGCTTAATCTCAAGTAAGATAGAGTCTTCATTCATCTTAGAAAAGGACTTCTGAGTTACATACATTTTCCAAAAAGTCCAAATATAAGTTAAGATAAGGAAGAATAAAGAAAAGTAAATCAGAAGTAATAAAATATCAACAAATATTTGCATTATTTATATAATAACACAAAATAATAAATTAAATTACTCTTTAAGTGGATAAGAATTTATAAAAATAATTATAAATTAGTATACAAATTATTTGGAAGCTTTTTAAATAGTTTAGGATTGTTAAGATTAACTACTACAGTATTCTCTTTGACATCACGAAGCTCCAAGACTTTGCTTACTATATCCTCTTTCTTCATCTTTGGACCATTGTCATTTATCACTTTAGAAATAAGATCTTTAACAGTACCCCCAGCCTGACCCCAAACTTTAAGACCATACATACCGCGACCCACAAGCACAAATCTATCATCTTTGATTAATTCATTATGACAAGTAGCGACGTGAGCATTCTTATTAAATGTTTTGTTAATGGTGTGGGCTACGTCTCTAAAATGCATCGGCACTCCATTTTTTCTTAATATTAGATATGCATAATCTTTGATACCGCGAGCCTTAACAGATGAGCTAGATACATGACCCCATTCATTCAGAGGGTTTTTAGATATAATCTTTGAGAGTTTAAGATATCTATCGATTATTTCCCTATTGCTCTTATACTCTTCGGAGATCTCAATTAGACTACCAAGGAATCTTGTTATTACCTCCTCTTCTTTAAGCAAGTCATCTTTGTCTAGAGATTTATGAAGATCATGAAGTGCGTTATGCACATGAGAAGTAAGAGCATCATCTATACTCCATCTATGATTAAAGTTATCATCCTCCTTGAATCTCTTAAATCTATCCGACACAGACATGTAGAAATTCATATGATTATGTACCACTTTATCATTAGATAGTGACTGCATGAGTACATCCTCAGGGACTAGCGAGCCTAACTTCTTAACTATTGTTGCCAGCTCTTCAAAAATATGTAAATTCTCTTTATAATCGTCGCTCTTACGTATTGTAGCAATAGCAAAATTCTCAATCTGTCTTACGCGCTCTCTGGTGATGCCATACTCCTTTCCGATCGACTCTAAAGTCTTACGATCAGGATCTTGTAAGCCATAACGTTTCATTATAACTTCTCTAGTCCTTGGATTAAGTGCATTTAATAGCTTTTTAGATACCGCTTTTGGTTTAAAGGATAATTGTAGTACTTGCATGTTGTTTTTCTTATTCTACTATATTAAATAAGAAAAGTCAAACTATATTTCTGCCGGTCTGCTGACATAGGTTTTATCTTCTAGCAAGTAAGTACTTGGACCAATGTCTCTCATAAGAAATAGATAAACGGCTATAAATATTCCTGTACAAATACTAGCAAATACAATAGCGTGGATAAACTTAACCTCTTCACTGCTACTCTTAAGATATTTAATATATTTGCTTATGGATTTGTTCATTATATTTCTTCTAAAATTATAACTTCGCCTTTTTTGTCTAATATATCTTTTTTCTTAATAGTTAACTTTTCAAGACTTTGTACTTTCTCTTCACCAGATTCTTTTAAGAATATAGGAAGAGTGAGCTCATTATGATCTACTGGTATTATTACCTTAGGCTCTAGTCCTACAGATAACTTATATGCATCATAAGGATTAAGATTAACTCCATCACCGCCAATAGGCACAAAGAGGACATCTACCTCATCTATTATCTCTTTTTGCTCACTTAGGAGTAGCTCTTGTATACCACCAATATAAGCAACTCTAATGCCGTCAAAGTTAAAAACGAAACTATTAGCCATATACTCTATCTTGTCACGTACAATTTTAGAAGAAAAAGCATTAATAAATATATTATCAACTTCATACTCTCCTGCACCCTTTATTACAAACGGTATCTTCTCGCCATGAGTTACATTCTCGACTCCATTATAATCATCGTGAATTAATGGAATAAGACATACATTAGCTCCATACTTAGTCTGCCTCTTTTTAGAATTTTTGGATACTGGTCCTATAGCAATAGTAACATCCCCAGTGACTAATTTGATATGGCCTGCGCCGTGATAAGTGATAATCATATGTTTATATTATAGCATAAGACTTATTAGTAGTCATTACTCCCTCATAGCAGAGACAGTCAGCGCTATGGCCATGGCATCTAGCTCGTCGTCAATTATCTTTTTCTCATTACTCAATTTTAAAATTTGCCTCACCATATACTCTACTTGCGACTTATCGGCGTGGCCATCACCTGAGAGTGAGCTCTTAACTTGCATGGGAGTAAGCTCAATAATCTTTATACCTCTGACTCCTGCTAGATATTTGATCACTCCTATAGCCTCAGCTACTCCGATTACAGTCTTGTGATTTTTAAAAAGAAATAGCGACTCTATAGCTAAGACTTCTGGCTTATAAATATCCAAAATTATATTTATATTCTCCGCTACTTTTAACATTCTTTTATTCTTATCGTCTTTCTTATCTGTAAGTATACAAGTTGAGTATAATAAGTTATCAAGATTATTAAATCTTTCAAGCACAGCAACACCCACCCTATCGTATCCAGGATCTATGCCAATATATATTCTCTTCTTAGTGTAATCGTACTCAGGATTCATGTGATTATATTATTAGTGAATTATAACATGCTAAGAAAATAAAATATAAGTGAAGAATAAAAAATAGGCGGTGTCTGCACTTCTGGCTTCGCCATCGTGCATCCACCGCCTCTCCAGCTTGTCAAAGCCTGTAGTCTTCCCCTTTCCTTATCTGTCTCCAAGGATCATAAATGTATTTCTCTATGAAATTGAGCACCGGATTAAACAGCTCCAGTAGCCAGGACTTAGCCCCTTTGGACTCTCTGAGAAAAGAGGGCGTCTCGGTTTTGTTGTGCCTATGTGATCGGCTGACATGATTCGCACTGCTGGCGATCATGGTCGCCCGCGCATCAATAGCAGCTTGCCGATCAGCCAGGTCTCTGGCTAGAGCTTGTTGACGCAAACCACGAAGCATTTCAGCGCTTACTTCTGCGCCTTTTCGCGCAGCTTCGGCTGCTGCTCTTTTTCTCAGGACTTCATCTTCATGCATCCTTCTTCTCACTAAAGGAGAGATAGGTTTAAGCCTTTCAGGGATCTTGGCTGACGTATCGTATATCAGGTCCAGATTTGTTGTGGGACCAGGTTCAGAGGACTCGAATGAGACGAATGAAACTGTAGGTTGTGGAGCTTCTGTTGTCCCATCTGCATTAGGCACTCCATCGAGTGAGATCGGTTCAGTTGGTCTTTCGGCATTATCCAAGTGATACGCTCTATTTCCAGTAGAGATAGTGACACCTGGCTGTAAATTGTCTGCAACTTGTAGTTGTTTCTGCTCGGTTTTGGAAAAGCCATTACCTTGATCCACATTCGCAGTAATTGCACTTCTGACTTGGTCAGCTGCAGCACTCTCAGTCTTTTGTGAATTAAGATACCAGGCCATAATTGTATCGCTCATTGTCATTCTCCTGTGATATGCTGCATTATAGCAGCTGAGTTGAGGGATCACTCTTAATAGTACACTTTATATACTATATTGTCAATATACACATTTTATTATTATATGCTATAATAATCACATTAATTCGTGACAAATAATTTAATAAATTAATTTATAAATTATAAAATTAATAACAAGATTTATACATAACCCTGTTTCCTTTTTTTATATAAAAAGTAATTAGAATGTATAGATAGCAATATTCTGACTAATCAAGCCAGAACTTTAAACTATAAATAATATGGATACAATAACAAATACAATTAAAAATGAAGACACGGTAGAAGGTGTAGTAGTCGCAATAGAGCGCTCAGCGGTCTATGTCGAGATACCTAATTATGGTACTGGTATCATATACGGTATCGAGTATATTAATGCTCGTGAGCTTATCAAAAAAATAAATATTGGCGACACTATAAGCGCTAAAGTAATATTAATCGAGAATGAGGACGGCTATATCGAGCTCTCACTCCGCGAGGCTCGTCAAGCTATAATCTGGAGTGAAGCTGAGAATGCTATCAAAGAAAAAAGAACTCTCGACCTTGTGGTCAAGGAGGCAAACAAAGGGGGTCTACTTATAGAGTGGAACTCAATACTCGGCTTCTTACCTTCATCACAATTAAGTGAAGAATATTATCCTAAAGTAGACGATGGAGACAAAGATAAGATTATCGGCGAGCTCAAGAAGCTGATCGGCAAGCGCATCTCTATGAACATCATATCTATCGAGCCTAAGGAGGGTAAATTAATATTTAGCCAAAAGGGTCTTGGTGGTGAGAAGGTGGAAGCCAAAGAAGTAGATGCAGAAATGAAGAGTACTCATAAGCTTGGCGATGTCGTGGATGTAGTTGTCACCGGCGTAGTCGACTTTGGAATATTCGTTAAGCTCTCTGGCGGTGAAGAAGGTCTCATACATAAATCTGAGATCGAGTGGGGCCTAGTCGAGGATACCAAGAATCACGCTAAGACTGGTGATAAATTCAAAGCCAAGATAATCGAGATCAAGGGCGGCAAGATCTCCCTCTCAATCAAATCCATAAAAGAAAATCCTTGGAAGGAAGCTGGCAATAAGTATACCAAGGGCGATACCGTCTCAGGGCTCGTAATCAAATTTAACAAGCATGGTGCACTCGTCTCAATCGAAGAAGGAGTGGCAGGCCTTGTGCACTTGTCTGATTTTGGCGATGAGGCCAAAATGAGAGAGAGCCTCTCGCTTGGCAAAATGTACAAATTCGAGATTAATCTCTTTGAGCCGAATGAGCAGAAGATGACCCTCAACTATAAAGCTTAAAGAATAGGAAAATATTAATTAAATATAAAAACAAAATACCCTTTCAAATCAAGGGTATTTGTGTTATAATTATGCACCATGAAGCAAGATAACTCAAGCTCACAAATCAGCCTAAGGGCACTCATCTATCTCATTATAATTTCTGTAGTTATTACTGTGGCAATTTTTTATTATCTTAGCGATAATAGTAGGAACATAATGAGTGGTATGCGAGGAGCAGGTGTAAGCGTTAATAATATCAGAAAAGAGGATTTAAATATTCTAGACGAAGCTAAATTTAAAGAAGACTATATCTATGTTGATCTGAGCAACATGACACTTAGCACATTTAGTAAGGGTGAGAAAATTAAATCTTTTGAGATAGTAAGCAAAGGTAAGCCAGGGAGCTACTATGAGACTCCTGCCGGTAATTATGAAGTGGTTGGTAAATTCGGTAACAAATTCTCTAGTTTGGGAGAGGTCTATATGCCTAGTGCTATACAATTCCTTGGCAATTACTTTATACATGGCATACCCTATTATACAAATGGAGAAAAAGTAAGCAGTGCCTATAGTGGAGGATGTATAAGATTAAATGATAATGACGCAGCTGAGGTCTATGCATTTGCAAACAAAGGTGTGAAGATCGTGGTTACTAGCTCTAATGCTGATGCATATGCGAGTGAAGAAGATTTAGGCCAAGAAATATCTAGTAAATTATTCTATATACTTATATCGCTTGATGTCTCTAATCAGGAGAGATCAGTTAATTTTGACGGTAGCTATATCAAAGCACTCAACTTAATACCTCTAGCCCTAAAGGGTGATGATAATGCATATAAGAAGATACTTAATAATATACCTGACCTCAACTCTTATCGTAATCTAAAGCTAAAAGCATTAGGTATTAGTGATCCGAGCTTTGGGAGCTATGGTGATAGAATCATATTATATAATTATATTAAGTCGAGCAAAAGCTATTTGCTTAACTACTTATAATTATTTGTTAATACCAACTTTATCTACTAAGAATTCATTGGTATCCCGATAAAGTGCATCACGCAGATATCTGTCAAACATTTTAAATCTATAATTATATTCTTCTAAATCTATGATTTCGATACGAAGTGGGAAGCCGACTTCTGACTCAAACTCGGCTAGCAACTTATCTTTTTGCTGTACCTTAACTGCTTCACCTACATAGAGTATGTCACATCTAGTATTCTCATCACCGACAAAAACTCCCGAAAGCATAAGTAGCTTCATGCGACCAATATCAACAAATCTTTCTTTAATTGCATCTCTGCTAGCACTTTTAAAATCAAACATCAAAGTGTATAGAGTTTCTCTAAATCTAAATTCTCTGTTTAATTTATATGCAATTTCTCTACTATTCTTATCTCTAATTAATAGTCCTGATTTTTCTAATTGCACTAACTCTTTTCGACTAAGGTCTTCTTTAACTTTACACTTTTTACTTACTTCTAAATTATTAAGGGTTATATCTTGATTCCGAAGAAAAACTCTAATTATTTTAACCCGCATTTCACTTCCAAATAGTTTACTTAATTCAAACATATTTATATTTTAACATATTTAAAAAATCTTTAATACTACTCAAATGGAGTAATGTATTGTAAAATAAAGGTCTTTACATATTTTACATCTTAAGCTTTCTCTTGTCTATATCTCTAACCCTTTTAAGATGCCGACCACCTTCAAAATCAGTATTTAAAAATATTAATATAGCTTGCTTAGCATTTTGCAGATCAACAAATCTGGCTCCGAATGAAATACAATTCGCATTATTATGCTCTCTACCTAGTCTTATAATATTAATATCCCCTCCATAATAAGTGATAGCTCTGATGCCACTATACCTATTCATTAGCATACCCTCACCCTCTCCGCTACCTCCAAAGACAAAGGCGATATCATGCTCTTTTTCTTTTAACTTTAGAGACAAATTATATGCCATACTATGCATTATATCTGTATAATTATCATCTCTATTTTCTTGATAGGCGCCATAATCTATGACTTCATAGCGATAATCTTGACTATTTTTAAGCTCAATTAAGAACTCTTTAACCTGTTCTTTGAGCTCATAGCCAGCGTGATCAGCTGACAAATATATTGTGTTTATGTTGGACATTTATTTTAATGCTACAAGCTCAGCGTGACGCACTAGCGTATGAGTATAGCCCATCTCATTATCATACCAGCCGAGTACCTTGACTAAGTTACCTCCGACCACTCTTGTCATCTTAAGGTCAGCGATACAGGCGTATGAGCTACCTTGTATGTCTGAGCTAACTAGCTCTTCACTTGTCGCGCTAAATATGCTTGACCATCTAGTCTCTTTGCTAGCTTTTTCTAAAATATCATTAACCTCTTCTCTTGTAGTATCTCTCTTTGAGACAAAAGTGATATCTACTATGGAGCCAGCTGGTACCGGGACTCGCATAGCAATACCGTCGAATTTATTTTCTAAATTTGTAAACACTTTCGTGACAGCGATAGCCGCACCAGTAGAGCTCGGGACTATATTCTGAGCTCCCGCCCGACCTTCCCGATAATCCTTTTTATTAGGACCATCGACTATACTCTGACTAGCAGTATAGGCGTGCACAGTATTTAGCATAGCTTTCTCAATACCAAGCGCTTCATCTAATATTGCGATAAGAGGCGATGAGGCGTTCGTGGTACAAGATGCATTACTGGTTATATTACAGCTATTAACCTTGTCCTCATTGACACCCACTAGCACAGTCTCTCCCATAATACTCTTATCCTCACCAGCCTTAGCGGGAGCTGAGATAATCACATGCTTAGCTCCACTAGATATATGCACATTAGCTTTATCATATGAGGTGTACAGACCTGTAGACTCTATAACTATATCGATATTCATCTCTTTCCAAGGCAGAAGTGTCGGGTCCTTGATCTGTACGAATCTAATTATAGAAGTATTATAATTATCAAGTAATTGATTATAATTAGAGGGTTTATATTTGATCACAATATATTTTTCTTCTTCATTTATAACGCTTACTGAGATACTCATTTCTGATTTTTTGTACACAGTATCATAAGTCAGCAAATAGACCATATTATTAATATCTCCAAGATCATTGATGGCTACGATATCTAAGTTATCATTATCGATCGCTAGTTTAAGAAAGGCGCGACCAATACGTCCAAAGCCATTAATGGCTACCCTTTTCTTAAGCTTCTCACCGCTTAGTATCTGACTCCCCTTTATTGCGCTTAGTATACTCATATATAAATTATTATACCAAATAATTGTGCTATATATTTTTGTTATGCACAAAAATAATAATATGTTATAGTGTAAGCATAAATGGCAGAAATAAATGAATCCAGAATTGCTAATTTAGTCGCAAAAGGAGCTTTGTATATCAAGGATATTTTGGATCTGTCGATAAAACGAACCCCGCTAGAGAAAGTTCTAGTGATATATGACGAGGATTACGAGCTCTCTAGGATATTATTAGAGAGTTATAAATTAGCATTACAAAATACAGGCCTCACCCCCTCCCCCCTCTCCCAAGGAGAGGGGGAGAATACATCAGTGAAATATATTAACTTTAACGATTTAGATAAAGAAAAGATATTAGCAGAGATAGAAATTTTAAATGCTGGCGACTTAGTAGTCATGATACAAAGTACTAACTTTAGATTAGATGACTTTAGAATAAGGCTGCACCTTTTTAGTAAAAAGCTAAAAGTCATAGAGCATATGCATCTCAATAGGAACATTCCGGATGTGTATGACGTGTATATAGAGTCACTCAAGTATGACAAAGAGTATTATCATAAGTATGGGTATGGGATTAAGAATAAGTTGAGTAATGTGAATAAATTAATGATTAGAAGCAAGACACAACCCCTTCCGGCCTTTGGCCACCTTCCCCAAGGGAAGGACTTTGGAACACTGGACCAAGCTCCCTCCTATGGGGAGGGGTTGGGGAGGGGTCAGTATTTGTTACTAGAAGTGAACGGCGAGCTCGAAGAAGCTAAGCTTAATATCGGAGACTATGAAGGGATGGATAATATTGGTGGGACTTTTCCTATTGGTGAGGTTTTTAGCGAAGCTAAAAACCTCCAAGATATGAATGGTGAAATCAATATCTATGCCCTAGCCGATGATGACTTTGTCATTCAGATGTATGAGCCATTTAAAATTATTATTGAGAATGGTGAGGTTGTGGGATAT
>JANNCJ010000102.1:0-2200 GCA_031386485.1 bacterium | reverse complement strand
TTGTAGGAATAATTATAGCAATCATAATATATATACCACTTGCAATTATTAATATGCCTTATGCAGCATTATTTGCATTCTTAGTTTTCTTAGCTCTCGTGCCAGCTCATCTGTATCTCTCTTAGTCTCTCTAAATATTAGAACCTTAGATAGATCATTCCCAGTAAGTAATTCATACAGCTTATTTAATTTATCATCTCTACCTTTGTACTTGATAATATCTTGCTCAACGCTTGTACTCGTATCTCTAGACTTAATAGCTATGGTTGCTGGATTCTGCAGGAAGTCACCGACAAGTCTCTTAATGTCTGGAGAGAATGTAGCTGAGAAGAATAGACCTTGTTTCTCTTTTGGCATCATGCCGAGTATTAGCTTCATGTCTCCAATGAACCCCATATCTAACATTCTATCTGCTTCGTCAAGAATAATATATTTAAATTCTCCCATATTAATTTTACCCCTCTCGATCAAATCTTTGACTCTGCCTGGAGTGCCCACAACAAAATCTAAGCCATTCTTAAGCTCGTGAATTTGCTTCATTATAGGAGAGCCTCCAACGATTGGGAATGAATATAATTTCATACCCTTGGACAATCTTCTAAACGCACCTTCAACCTGCTCGGCTAATTCTCTAGTTGGGCAGAGCACCATTACTTTTTCTTTATAATTTGTTTCTAAATTTTTAATCATTGGCACGGTAAAAGCTAGCGTCTTCCCTGTGCCAGTCGCAGCTATGCCTATTACATCAACCCCAGACATTATGACAGGTATCGATTGATCTTGAATCGGACTTGGCTTAGTTATACCCATAGCTTCAATGTTATTTAATATCTTTTCTGAAATATTAAAATCTTTGAAATTATGTTTTGCTTCGTAGACTTCTACATCTTTAACCGTTGCTTTATTTATAAAAAGTCTTGAATCAATACTGTCTGATTTAAAAGTCCTTTTAGGATCAAAAGGTCTTGGCGTGCTTCTGCCTCCCCTATTTCCCCCTCCAAATCCACCAGATCGTGATCCTCTAAATGATGAGGAGCTACTTGACGATCTAAATGACGAACCAGAGCTTCTTCTAAAAGAAGATTTATTTTTATTTTCCATATGTTTTTGTCTTCTAGCATAATGCTTAGAAGTATTATTTTGTTTATTAATCTTGCAATCACTCGGACTAAACTTTCATTTTCATTTCAGCAATTAATTTTTAAACTAAAATACAAATATGAGTAATTTTTAAGATACTACAATTATAGCACAAAATAATAAAAAAGTAAATAGCTAAATAATCCTTCCAAACAAAGGCTTTTCTGGCACTTTATTATCTTTGATTAAGCTATATATGTGATAAGAAGTATTAGGCATAAAGAAGTATAAGTGATGTGATATACTCATAAGCTCACTGACGCACTTAGTTATAATTTTTATACCCTCCTCTCTACCCTCATCCACTTTTATAAGTTTGAAAGGCTCTGTACTTTGAATGTATTCATCGAGTAATTTTATTTTAGTTGATATAAACTTAGCAGCTTCTGAGATCTTATAATTATCAAGATATGTAGTGAACTCAGCATCAAGCTTTGCTTTTTCTCCCTCTAAAATAATAGTATTTATAGTTTTAGCATCAAGATACATAGAAGATAGCTTCATTATTCTACTTACTTGATTACCTATACCATT
This sequence comes from bacterium, assembly GCA_031386485.1. Taxonomy (GTDB): domain Bacteria; phylum Patescibacteriota; class Minisyncoccia; order Phycocordibacterales; family UBA5272; genus JAUPVO01. The sequence goes on along the minus strand of JANNCJ010000102.1, from coordinate 526 downwards.
CTGAAGATTAGCAACATAGGAGCTTTGTATCGTATCCTTTGTAATATCACTATCGTCAGTCGATGAGACATCGTGACACATGACGAACCTAAGAACATCTTCTGGATGTAAAGCATATTCTTTAAAGTTATCAACTATATCAAAAGGGCTAATTACATTGCCAGTACTTTTACTCATCTTCATCCCCCCACTTTGTATAAAGCCGTTAACAATAACATGTGAAGAATTATTTATTCCTGCACTCATAAGCATAGCTTGCCACATAGCTGATTGCTGTCTATTGTTATCCTTTCCACAATACTGTATTGGATTACCCTCTTTCCAATAACTAAACTTTTCTTCATCAGTGCCCCATCCAAGAGTCGAGATATATGATGTCAGGGCGTCAAACCAGACATACATCACATGATCACTATCACCCGGGACTTCAATACCCCAGGGCATTTTACTTTTTAATCTACTAATAGAGAAGTCATTAAGTCCCATCTCCACGAATGATCTCACTTCATTTTGCTTTGACTGCGGA
>JANNCJ010000032.1:0-10291 GCA_031386485.1 bacterium | reverse complement strand
GCGGTGGCGGAGGCGGGGGCGACACTCCGATTGTTGCACAACCGACCGAGAAAGCACAAGGGGGCGTGGTCGACACTACCATGCAGGAGTACTTGGCCAAGCTGGCCAAGATCCTCACCCCCGTTGGCACATTCGTGCCGTACTCTGCTGTAAAGCAGGTCAGCAAGGATGAAGCCCTCGAAATGGGCAGCCAGCTCTGGCGCAACGCCGTGGCGGCCGACAAGGTCGTCGCGACTGATGCAACCGGCAAAAAAAATGGCCGCAAGGTCGTTTGGGTCACCACACTGAAGGAAGACAATGCCTTCTGTGTTGCTCCGATCTATGCTGACACCGGACTGTCTGCTGCCGATAACAGCCTTGGTGGGCAAGTCAGCTGCATCGTTGGAATCCGGTACGCAGGCATATACGGCGCCGAAGGCGTAGTGCTTGTGAAAGAGAACGGAGAAGAAAACGAGCAGTACATTGACGTGAACGGAAAGTTCGCGTCACGCAAGATCAAGTAGCTGGCACGACTTCGTGACTAGCCAAGAGGGGTACCACCTGGTACCTCTTTTTTAATTCACTATCCACAAGAGTTGCAATAACAAAATAATATTTTATTATAAAAATGTTAATATTAATGTATGATATCTCTAATTAAAAAAATATTTATTACATTACTAACGTTAATTGCTACTTACAATTTATCGCAAGCATTAGTTTTACCACCAGTATGCCCAGGTACTAGTTTACAACTTTTCTACAGCTCCATAGATGCTTCGTCTTGCTCTAGCATTGATAGAAATAATGATACTTACCCTCAAGTAGACCCAATTGTTGCCAACAACTCAGGGTCAGTACCTGTCACTGCTTTAAATACTCCTGTTACATATACATTTACTTGTGAGAACTCTGCAGGTCAAACTAGCTCAAAACAACAAACACTCAGCATCAAAACTCCAGCAGAATGTCCTGCGCAGGTGCCGGGGGGGGCTCCGAATGTGAGCTTTGATGTTAGTCCGGTGAGTGGGACGTATCCGACGCAGGTGACATATAGTCTGAGCCAGACTGGGGCGGGGAGCTGTAGGATAGTATCTAGTGCTGCTGGGTCTCCTATACTCAGGACTGACTCTGCTATATCAGCTAATATGACATTCTCAGATATACCACCTGCGCTGGGTGCGATTACTGTCAGAGCAGAATGCTGGTCAGGTGCAAATGGAGGTGGCACATCGAGTGGAGAAATAGTTAGACCAATCACAATTAGCTGCCCTACTGGTAAGACTTGGGTCGGAGGAGCTACGAATAAATGTCTCTGGTCAGCTAACCCTGTTATAAATTCTTTTACTATTAATAAGGCAAACGCTCAGCAAGGCGAAGACTTCGTCGTCAGCTTTAACGCTTCTAACGCTGACTCTTGCGCCCTCTCACTCGATGGAGTCGTACAGATCGCTCATGCAGCCAAAGTCACAAGCCAAACATTTACGACTAGTCTCTGGCCTGTAGGTAATCACACTTACTCTCTTAGCTGTATCGGAGAGGGAGTAGGTGGTAATGTAACAGTCAATGGCTCCAAGACTATTAATATCACCCCTAAGCTATACCCTGATCTGCGTATCTCGGTCGGCCCGACTTATACCGCTCTTAGGGCTAATACTCCTGTCACCTTCACCGCTACTGCTCGTAATTATGGTGGCGCGACTACTGGTGGCTCATTCCCAAACATTTTTATAATAGCTGATGGGCCGAATGGTACTGGTAATAGGACTGTAGTCGCAGCTAATCGCGTGCTTACCTTAGCTGTTAATACGCCGGACGACTTTAGCGCTAATCACACTTTCTTAAATGCTGGAAACTACTCAGTGCTAGCCTGTACTGATATGCGGACTGATCTCATGGTAGCCGGCGATATAGACGAGGGTGTCAACGATAACAATAACTGTAGTGATACGCTTAACACCACTTGGAGCAATCTCGTCGTAGCCCCTGCCGCTAACAATGTCGACCTCGTAGCACTAACTCTCACTCCAAGCACTAACAATCAGGAAGCTACTAAGCCAATCATTTTTGATTTTGGATTTTGGAATAGTGGGTCAGCTGCTATTACAGATGATTTTACTAATGTACTCAAAATAAGTACAGTCTTCCCTCCGGCTAATCCAAACTTTGGTGCCCTGCAAACTATCAGTGCGCCATTTAATGGAGGCAGGGGTCATACATCACAACATACTTACACATTTAACACTCCAGGTACATATTATGTGAGTACTTGTGCTAATCAGAATCTCACAGGTGTTAGCGGAGTGAGTGAGGATAATATTGGCAATAATTGTACTTCACCTTGGCAAGAGATAACGATCACTGCTCTCGCTACAGTCGATCTCCAAAATGTCAGTCTTACATTCCCTCCTAATATCATCGAGGACATAGATGCACCGTTCGAATTTACTATTACCAACACTGGTACTACAGCTGCACCTGCTAATTTCCCTAGCTTACTCATAATCTCAAATGCCGCTGACTTTAGTAATCCTTATTATGGAGCTGCTGTCAATTACCCACTCCCTCTTAACCCGAGCGCCACAGGTAAAGTCACTTTTAATAAAGTCTTTGGCTCAGCTGGGACATATTATGTACAGGCTTGTGTGAATAGAGATAATACCAACAATCCTACTCTCAGTGAGCTAAGTATAGATAATAATTGTACTAATTGGCAAGCGATCGTGGTGGGGTCTGGAGCTTGTGCTAATGGAGCTACAAATTATAATGCTTGCAACACATGCCCACTTAATAGTAATTATTATTGGGATGCCGCACAGAGCAGATGTGTTCTTGGTAATTTTAACAATACCTGTAAAGCGACTGAGGCTAGTCCATTTAATGGCTGTGCCTGTGCTAATGGATCGAGTGTATTGCCGGCATGTACCTTTGACCCTATAACTATCACAATCAAAGATGACGTAGCTGTCGCTATCTCAACTGACGCAGCAATACCGACCACAGCTAAGCTTATGTGGCAAAGTAATGTCAATAACTGTGAAGTCTGGGATAAGCAAGTAGTGCCGATCAAGATAGGCAATGCCCTCAGATCAGGATCACTTCCTAATTATGATTATACTTTTACCCTCACTACAGCCGCACCTCAAAATAGGATAGAGCTCAAAACTACTCATCTAGGTAGTAACTCTCTCGGCTATGACATAAAATGTAATGATACTAATTTGCCAGCTAGAGGCATATCTTCTAAGACTATCAAAGTCGAGACCTATATGAAGACTGTAGCCAGCCTTACACAAGTCACAGGAGGTGATATAGTGGCTAAATGTACACCAGACTTTGATTATGTGCTTATCAAAAAAGACAATGTAACAATGACTGGCTATCCTAAGACTTTTGCTAATAATCAAGCCTCATCATTTACTGCTCAGTTTAGGTCTGTAATTGGTAGTACTTACACATTAACTTGTAAATCAGCTTACTCGAGCGCTAACACTTCTATTGTCGCTCTTAAAACATTTGACCCTGCTAATCCTGGCGGAGCTGCTGATAATCTAAATGTAACGGCTGCTCTTACTGCCGGCTCTAACTCTGACAACATGACCGCACTTAATGCCGAGGATAACTTAACAGTGCTTAGTAATGATGGCAAATTTGATAGTCTATATGCTAAGATGAGTAGTTATGATAGTTGGAGTATCAAGTTTTATAACCAGTATTATGCAGATGCTAATAACCCGAATGCCTCTGTAGCAGAGACTTACTCTGGAGACTCTGGCGCAGTAGGCACCTTACCGTCTGAGCTACGCTTGGTAGCTGGAGTAATAAGTAATGTCAGTACAATTAACAATACCAATGACTACCCTCTCGGCTTTACTCTCAAGCTCTCTGCTGTTAAAGCGGGGATCAGCAAGACATTATGGGTTAAGCTCAAAGCAAATATTACCCCTGTAGCATTCTTAACTTATGTTAACACTCCGACTATACCTGGCCCTAATCTAGTTGACTTTACTATCAGGTGTAAGAATGCAAACACTTATGAGCTACGTCATGTTAATATTAACAATCCTGGATTTGAAGTTATTAGTAGTGGAGTTGCTGACCCATCAGGAGTATACTCTAAAGTCATATCAGCCTACGATCTTGGTAATCAAGTAGGCGGCACAATAGCTAATATCAAGCTACTCTGTATCAATGCGAATACTGGTAACGCTGAGAAAAATATACCAATCCCTGATAGGGCGCCAGCTGAGATCAAGAGCTTTAATACCCTCCCTCTTGAGCTCACCTGCCCAGGCGGTAACAATGAGGTTAATCTAAACTGGTCTATAGGCAACACTTACTCTAAATCTTGCCAGATTTCGGCATTAACACCTACTATAAACCCTAGTGCCAATGAACAATTAGCAGAGCTTAATAACAATATGCTCAGCTCCAATATATATACGTCTATATCTGGAGCAGGTACTGGGAATATGATGAGTACTATGGACAAAAGAGACGCTAATGGTGATAGCCAAGCAAAGATGCAAATAAAATATGTGGCGAATGGAGGCAAATTACCAGTATCTGGCAAAAGACTATTCTACTACTCTACAAGATTCACTATAGAATGTGATGCCCGCAATCCTAATCCTGCTGCTCAAACTTATAATCCTGCAAACTCAACTTATTCAAGAAAATCTATAGATATCATAGCTAAGTGTACAACTCAGAATTAGAAATGTTATAATAGATTAATGGATAGTTTCATTAATAAGAAAATAGAAGAAATAAAAAGATTAAATGCAAAAGAAAAAGAAGGCCTGTCTAGGCTTGGTCTTTTGACCATTAATGACTTGCTCCGATATATACCCATGAGATACATATCTTATAGTGATCATGTCTCTATTAATAATATTAAGAGTGGTGAGATGGTCAATCTATCAGGCACGCTTATAAAAGTAGAGATAAGAAAATCTTGGACGAGCAAAATCCCAATGACTGAGGCGGAGTTCTCAGATGGGCTTAATAAAATTAAGCTATTTTGGTTTAACCAAGCTTATATTGGCAAGCTTTATCCAGAAGGAAGTCTCGTTAGTATCAGTGGTAAGTGTGAAGATAAGAATGGCAAGTTATACATAGCAAATCCTGTAATTAATAAAATAAATGAGCTAGCTCCACCTATTGACTCTATATTTAGCGACATGTATAAAAAGCCCTCCTCCGCCCTAGCTTCGAAGGGCAAGAATAATAATCCTCTAATACCGATATACAGTGAGACAAAAGGAATAACTAGTAATTATATACATGAGCTGATCAAAAAGATACTTAACACTTATAATATTGATGAGATCAGAGAGACACTACCCTCACAAATTCTAAAAGACCTCACTCTCCCCTCACTGCGAGACTCTATACTCTATTTACATTTCCCAAAAGATGCTAAGCTAAGTGAGAGTGCTAAGAAGAGATTCCTCTTCGAAGAGATGCTCATGATACAGATTAAGATTAAGCATGAGCGTAATATGCTAAGTGAGGTGCAGAATTATAATATAAGTGATGGTACTTCACACTATAATAAATTTCTAGAAGATCATAACTTTAACCCGACTGGTGCACAAGAGAGAGTTATTCAAGATATCATAGAAGATTTTGAAAATAAAAAGACAGTGCAAAGATTAATAGAAGGGGATGTCGGCTCGGGTAAGACTATGGTAGCTGCTATTATTATATATATTATTATAAATAGCAAGCGTGATAATAAAAGTAATGGTACGCCGCTCCAAGCTGTATACTTGGCTCCGACTGAGATACTTGCCTTACAACAATTCGAGACTCTCATCAATCTCCTAGCACACACAGGGATAGAGATTGGCTATCTCTCGGGTAGCACTGCTTATAAATTCCCTTCTAAGAGTGACGCTGAGTCATATGTTAAGGTCAGTAAGCCTCAGATGCGTAAGTGGATAAGTGAAGGCAAGATAAGTCTTCTCGTGGGGACGCACGCTGTCGCTAAGAAGCTAGTTACTTTTAGAGACTTGGCTCTCATAGTCATAGATGAGCAACACAGATTTGGAGTTAAGGTGAGATCAGAGCTCGCCCATAAGAAAGGCGACTCTCGCTTAGAAGTGCCTCACTTTATATCCATGACTGCGACCCCAATACCTCGCACTCTCGCCCTCTCGATATTTGGCGATCTCGATCTCTCTATCATAGATGAGCTACCTAAAGGGAGGAAGCCTATACTTACTAAGCTTATCACTAGTGCCAAAAGGGAGGAGTTATATAATGAGATGAAAGAAAAGATTAATAATGGTGAGCAAGCATTTGTAGTATGTACTAAGATAAGTGAGGGTGAGGACGATAATAGGAGAAATGTAGAAAGTGAGGTGAATAATCTAAATAAAATCTTTACCAAGCTTGAATGTAAATATATAATCAAAGGCCTGCACAGTAAAATGAAGAATGAAGAGAAGGAAAGCATAATGGATGATTTTAAAAATAATAAGATACAAATACTAGTCGCGACCACTCTTATTGAAGTTGGAGTGAACATACCGAATGCAAGTATAATGCTGATAGAGAATGCGGACAGATTTGGACTCGCACAGCTGCATCAGCTTAGAGGCCGCATTGGACGCGGCAGCCACTCCTCGACTTGCTATGTACTCACAGATAGTAATAGTGATAAGAGTATAGAAAGGCTTAAGAATTTTGTAAATGTTAAAGACGGATTTAAATTAGCTGAGCTCGACATGGAGACTCGCGGTGTTGGTAGCTTAATGTCGAGCAATCAGTCAGGGATGAGTGACATTGGTATGGAGGCACTCAAAAATCTAAAATTAGTTGAGCTGGCTAAGAAATATGCTGAGCAAATATTAAAAGAAGATCCAAAATTAGAAAAATATAAAAGCCTCAAGCAAAAAATCGAAGAGTCAAGAGAGGTGCATATGGAGTAAAGGCAAACCCCTTCCGTCCTTCAGACAACTTCCCCACGGGAAGGACAGGGTACAGATGGGTCAGTGCTTCCCGTGGGGAAGCACCGCGAAGCGGTGAAGGGGTTGATTTTGGGATTGTATTCTTGTCCTCCCAGCTGGACTTGAACCAGCGGCCACTCGGATATAAGCCGAGTGCTCTAACCAACTGAGCTATGGGAGGTATCAGGATATTATAGCATAAGAGGGCTTGATTTCAAAAAAATATTCAAAAGAAAGCACCTCCATGAGGAGGTGTAAATGCCAAGCGATTGCATCGCTTATTAGGGTCTTGCCCTTCGTGATTCGAGCACAGCGGTTGCTGCCGCAAGCATGAGTAGCCAGAAAACTCCAGGCTCAGGAACAGACTGAGGCGCTGGTCTGGATGGCAACGCTAATGATCCCGTAAAGATTAAGGTCGAGCTAAGACCCATGAATCCAAAACGGTAGACATCACCGGCCGCAAATGGCAGATCATCCTCCAAGATATCCAGAGTATAGCTTCCAGCCGGTATCGGGGTGCTTATGAGACCAGTTCCACGCAGCACAGATGCGCCATTCTGGCTCACTGTAACAGTCGTTGAATACTGCTCAAGAACACCGTCTTTCAAAAAATGTAACTCGATAAATGCGTAACCATTGGCCCCACTTCCAATTTGCACAGTGAAACCACTCGGACCGAAGGCCGCGCCCACATTTGAATTGCCAAAAGTTTTGCATGCACCGATAATGCCTGAGGCCCATTCATTTGACCCGAGTGAACTTGTCACACAGAGCCCATTGCTTGTAAAGTCTGTCGCTGAACCGCTGAGACCTGTGGTTACCATGTCAGCTGATACTGCTGTAGCACAAGCAAATAGAGATAAGGAAACAATCAGATTTCGGATGGATATCATGTGACATACTCCAGAAAAAGAAATTGATTGCACATAAGTCACTCGACATATGTGTCGCTTATAATTATAACATAAGTCACATTATTTCGAAAACTCCACTTCGTTACGCGGGGCACAGCAAAGTTTAGTTTATTTTTTAATCTTAATATTATTCTCTTTTAATATTTTTTCTAAGTCAGCGCGCTCCATATTCTCTTTGTCCATTAGCTCACTCGCTATCCTATCTAACACATTCTTATACTCTCTAACTATAGCTCTCGCTCGCTCTCTACCTTCCTCGACTATACGCTTGATCTCACTGTCGACTAGCTTATTAAGCTCCTCGCTATAGACCTTATCTCCTGTACTCCTACCGTATATTACAGAGTTACGCTCACTCTCTATCGCAAGAGGACCTACCAGATCACTCATACCATATCTTGTGACCATAGCTCTCGCCATCGCTGTGGCTTGCTCTATATCACTGCTTGGCCCTGTGCTAGTGACTCCTGCTATCAACTCCTCTGCTGCATAGCCACCAAAGGTCATGGCTATATCGTCTAAGAATACATTTTTATTGGTAAGCCTCCTCTCATCTGTCGGTAGCTTAAGAGTATACCCTCCAGCATTACCACGACTAATAATGGATATCTTATGCACTGGGTCAGCGTCAGGCAGCACTGAGGCTACTAATGCATGGCCTGCCTCATGATATGCCACTAATTTTTTCTCCTCTTCTCCCATCAAATGATTCTTACGCTCAGCACCCAGCATCACTTTCTCAATACTACTTAGTATATCTGTTTGACTTATCGCCTTCCTATTTTCTCTCGCGGCACTTATCGCAGACTCATTCATGAGTGATTGTAGCTCTGCTCCTGAGAATCCTGGTGTACGGGTGGCAATAATCTCATAATTAATATCATCACTTAGCTTCTTATTTTTACTATGGACTAAAAGAATTTCTTGCCTTTCTATTCTATCTGGCAAATCTATAATTATGCGCCTGTCAAATCTGCCTGGACGAAGTAACGCCGTGTCAAGTATGTCTGATCTATTAGTCGCAGCCATGACTATCACTTTCTGAGTCGGCTCGAAGCCATCCATCTCGACTAAGATCTGATTAAGTGTCTGCTCTCGCTCGTCATTACCGCCACCGAGGCCTACGCCCCTACTTCTACCTATACTGTCTATCTCGTCGATAAAAATAATTGATGGAGAAACTTTTTTGGCTTCGCTAAAAAGGTCTCGTACGCGAGAGGCTCCCACTCCGACAAACATCTCGATGAATTCTGAGCCTGAGAGATGAAAGAATGGCACTCCAGCCTCACCTGCGACCGCCCTCGCGAGTAATGTCTTACCCGTGCCTGGCGCACCTGTCATCAGTACACCCTTTGGTATCACAGCACCGATATCGAGGAATTTCTCAGGCTTTTTAAGGAACTCAACTATCTCTGCGAGCTCAGCCTTAGCTACCTTAGCTCCTGCTACGTCAGCGAATGTGACTTTCTGATTCTTATCGTCCGGATTAATTTTCTTAGCTCTGGTATTACCAAAGTTAAGTGCCCCCATATTAGCCCCCTTTACACCACGAAGTAAAAGATATAACATGAAACCAAAAAATAATATCGGGAGGAATATACCGAGAGTGCCTATCCAATACTTTAAGCCACTTTCACTTTCTATATTAATATTTATTTTACTTAGAGTACTACTGGCTACTCCATAATTAGCGAGAGACTCTGTTATACTACTTTCTAATTCCTTTTTACTTTTATATGTTGTAGTCGAAGTCTTAATACTAAGCTCACCACCCTTGACTCCGATACTAGTTACCTCACCACTATTAATCATAGCCACCACTTCTGATATAGACAGTGTCTTACTTTTGTCGTCTCCGCCTGTAATACTCGGGTATGCGATGAGTAGTATGGCTAGTACAATAGGGAATCCCCAATTAGAGAAAAATTTATTTAAATTAATTTCAAAAACTTTCTTATTTTTCTTTTTTGTATCTTTACTATTGTTGTTTGTTGTATTCATTGGTACATTATATAGTATTTTGTGTAAAATGGGAAATTACTAGTTGCGTAGCCATGTACCGCATGGTACATGGGGTTGGTTTTAAAAATTTTGTCAAAAAGTGGTTCGAATATATGGGTGAGATGGGAAGGGGATGGTTTCGTTTGGATTAAGTCCTTCCTATGGGGAAGGTGCCTGAAAGGCGGAAGAGGTTCGGCTCTCGGCAGGAAATTCGGTTACTTCTACATTAAAATTACGAAGTACACAGCACCAATCACGCTGCGCCCTGCGTAGTTTTAACGAAGTAGGTATCCCGTATTCGATTCCTTTAAAATAAAGTTTTGACTTTATTTTACGAGAGCACATTTAAATCTCTTCGTTCTTTAAATGTGCTCTCGGCAGGAATCGAACCTGCATCGCAAGTACCGCAAACTTGAATTCTATCCATTGAACTACGAGAGC
>JANNCJ010000029.1:0-3840 GCA_031386485.1 bacterium | reverse complement strand
CACCATACGACAAGAGCACCATGAAGGATCTCGAGCAAGCCATTAATCAAGCCGATCTCGGACTATCAGTAGCCTCAGATAGTGAGGGACTGCGAGTAATATTCCCAATTCTCACCACTGAGAGGAGGACTCAGTATGTTAAGATCGCCAAAGATAAATACGAAGAAGCTAAGATCAAGATCAAATTAGCGAGAGAGAAAAGTAAAAGAGAAATTGAGGATGAGTCTAAGTCTGGAGGAATTAGCGAAGATGTGAAGCTTAGAAGCTTAGAAGATTTACAAAAGATTGTAGATAAAGCAAGTGCTGAATGTGAAGCAATGCTAAGTAATAAAGAGAGAGAGTTAATGGGGGACAACTAATTTTATAATCACATGTCTATATTTATATTTTTTGTTATACTAATCATACTGGTTATGGTCCACGAAGCGGGTCACTTTATCGCAGCTAAGATAAGCAAGATGAGAGTAGAAGAATTCGCTTTTGGCTTCCCGCCAAAACTATTTGGTAAAAAAATAGGTGAGACAGATTATGTATTTAACATTTTACCAATAGGTGGCTATGTTAAGATTGCGGGTGAGAGCTTTGATGAGGATGAGAGGGTTAAATTAAAAGAAGATAAACACGCCTTCCAAAATAGACCAAAGATTTTGCAACTCTTTGTACTTTTAGCTGGAGTAATGATGAATCTTTTCCTCGCAATATTTCTATTTACTATAGTCAATACTAGTCCGAGACTAGTAAGCGTCGAGGATGCAATGTATAATAATTATGTAGTAGACCCCAAAGTCTATGTTAACTATGTTGTACCTAGCTCACCGGCCGCCATGTCTGGAGTTAAGATTGGTGATGAGATTGTGAGCATGAGAAGCGGCAATGATATTTCTAATCTCTCAAGCGCAGCGAGTGTAGTTGATATTGTCAAGCGGAACAGTGACAAAGACATAGAGCTCGTATACTTGAGACCAGATGGCACAAAATCTACTTCTACTATACGAGCTGTCTATGGCCTCTCAGAAGATAAGAAAACTATAGGCCTAGGTGTAGTGTACGGGGAAGTGATACAGCTTAATGCTGTGGATGCTTTGATTAAAGGTGTAGAGGACACATATAATTATACTATACTTACTTTTGTGGGTATCAAAGACATTTTAGTCAAATTATTTACGGGTGGAGATGTAATGCAGTCTCTTGCTGGTCCTATTGGTATAGCTAAGATTGTGGGTGATGAGGCGAGCAAAGGTGCCGCTAATCTATTACTTCTTACTGCTATACTATCTATTAATCTTGCAGTCTTTAACATACTCCCTATACCAGCACTTGATGGAGGCAGAATAGTCTTTGTGCTGCTCGAGTCTATACTAAGGAGGCCGATTAATCTTAAGCTGCAATACATCTCTAACACGGTTGGATTTTTATTCTTAATAGGTCTCATGATTATCATTACCTATTTTGATATTAAGAGATAATGTGATATTATATTAATTGTCATCTACCTATAGTGCACAAGTAGTATGTAAATAATACATAAATATATGCAACATAGAGTTTTACTATTTTATAAATATACGAGAATTGAAGATCCGAAAAGTCTCATGGACATAGAGCGGTCAGTCTGTGAAGTGCTTAATCTGAAGGGAAGAATAATTATAGCAGAAGAAGGTATCAATGGTACCCTAGAAGGTACTTATGATAACACAGAGAAATATATAAGACATCTTAAAAAAGATAAGAGATTTAAACATATGGATATTAAGGAGAGTGTGGGCAATGGCAATGCATTCCCCAAGTTATCTGTTAAAGTTAAGCCTGAGATAGTGAGTACCAAGCTACCAAAGCATCTTGATCCAAGTAAAAAAACAGCAAGACATATATTAGCTGATGAGATGTATAAGATGTATAGGAATGATGAAGACTTCGTAGTCGTCGATATGCGTAATGATTATGAGCTCGCGAGTGGATATTTTAAAAATACTGTAGACATTGGTCTCAAGAATAGTAGAGATCTTAACAGTGAAGAGGTGATGAGTAAGCTACGTGTACACAAGGATAAGAAGATAATCACAGTCTGCACTGGCGGGGTGAGATGTGAGAAGATGGCAGCTTATCTCGTGGATCAGGGATTCACGGATGTGAATCAGCTTTATAATGGCATACACTCATATATGGAGAAATTCCCAGGAGAGGACTGGCTAGGTACGCTTTACACATTTGATCAACGCGTTACTATGGACTTTGGAGGAGACAGAGTTAAAGTGGGCAAGTGCGCAGAATGCAAAGCGCCCTCCGAGACATATTATGATATATACGAGAATTATGTAGACAATGTGAGTGGTCGAGATAGGGTCAAAGATACTCATGTATTAATGTGCGGCGGCTGCGCCACCACCCGCGGCGCCTCTAAGCATGCGAGCAGGAAGGAGCTGGTGATGTAGAAATTAAATGTCTAGTATAGCAGCGAGATTTGTCAAATACCTTAAAAAACCTTATTAAATATAGATATTTATAAAGTAATTTTAATTTTTTTTGCTATTTATTTAAATTATGTTATTATTTATATATGACTACTTTAAATCTAAACAAAAAAATATCACCCATAAAAATTCGTAATCTCAATAGTAGAAGGGAGAGTATTGATAGTCTCTTTCAAGAAGCTATAAAAGAGTATAAAGAAGGTAAAACAGTTAATGTTTGGGATTTACTGTAACAACGAGGTATATTAATTTGTATAATTTCATTTGTTTATATCGAGTATTTAAGTTATAATATACCCATGTTCAAAAATAATAAACATTTAAAAGATATTTTGGTCCATGACGTGGAGTTAGCTGCTTTTATCATAGTAGCTCTAACTTTAGGAGCGAGTATTACAAGCTTTGCCTTTAGCAATGATGATAGAGTTAAATTAATTTATAATCCTATCAATGTCGAGATCAAAGATGTAAACAATGATGGTTATAATGATATGATTATCACTCACAAGGATGGACATACTGAGATATCTTATAGTCGGAATTAATCCCGCACCAGTCGGTGCAGGATTTGTAATTAGTATAAAATAATTTAAAAAATAAAATCCCACTACGCCATGTACTGTATGGTACATGGCTTCGAGGGACACAGCAAAATATGAAAAAAATAATAGTAATTTATCACAAGAATTGTCCTGATGGCATGACGTCTGCTGCAATAGCACATAAAGTACTCGGCGATGATGCAGAATTCATACCATGTAGTGATAGACAAGTGCCACCAACATATTTACTTAATCACGAAGATAAAAAGAATACTACAGTATACATCTTAGACTTTTCTTATCCTATTGAAGTTTTAAAAGAGATAGAAAGAGATTTTAAAGAAGTTATAATTCTTGATCATCATGCTTCAGTTAAAGATGATGTGCTCTCTATAAGTGGTGGTCACTATGATGCTGACAATTGCGCAGCGCACATGTCATATAAATTTTTTAATAAAACAAAAAGTGTGCCAAGTTTTATAGAGCTTATAGATATTATAGATCTACACAAAGATGAAAGACATCAACTTGATGATATTATTTCTTATATTAATAGCGTTGACTTTACTTTAGAAAATTATACTGAGTTAATTGATAACTATGATAATAAAAAGGATCACTATACCAAGCTTGGTGCAGCAATAAATCAGTATGTAACTCTTTTAGAAAAGATGGCTATAGACAATTTTGATACTGTAGAATTCGAAGGCTATACCATACCAGCAGTTAATATTTGTTTTGATATCAACACCAAGTCTAGGATACTCGCCAAGCTCTATGAGATAATGCCGCCAATGGCCATGAGTTATAGATATGATGAGGGACAG
>JANNCJ010000105.1:0-15555 GCA_031386485.1 bacterium | reverse complement strand
GGAGGTCACGAGGTTAGGGCAATACATGGAGACTTGAGAAATAGAGAAAGAAAACAAGCACTTGATGATCTTACCTCTGGCCGAGCCAGAATTGTAATAGCTACAGACGTGGCCGCAAGAGGAATAGATATTAATGACATTAGTCATGTTATCAATTATGACTTGCCAAATAACTATGAGACATACATACATAGAATAGGTAGAACAGGTAGAGGAAGCAAGACGGGTAAAGCATTTACTTTTGTCAGGGGATAGAGCTTAAAATAAGATATAAGATAAATACCGGACTTGATCCGGTATTTATCTTATATATACTAAACGTCGTACAATATATCTTTTACGACTCTTATTCATGCATGCCTTTATGAGTCCTGTATGCGCCATAAACAATACCCATGATAATAGTAGCTACGATTAATATCCAATACTGACTAAGACTTAGATCTAAATTATATTTATTTTTGTTAAATAAAGAAAAAGTTATATATACTACTACTAGTATAATAAAATATTTTGATCTCTTTTTAAAGTCGTCCATAAATTTATTTAAACCCACCATTAAGAAACTTTTCCCATAGCTTATCTCCGATTATAGTACCTATAAAGAAAATTGCTACTAGCTGTATAATGAGATCAAATATATTAATAATCATATAGATTAATTATAACTTATAAACTTGTATAATACAAATAATCATAAATAACTCAGAGGATTGAGATATGCGTTTTGGGGCGCGAGAGGTATACGCATATAAGTGCCGCAGCTCTTAGATCTATATTCTTTTGGGCCAGAAACTTTTACGCCATCACTTGCAAATATTGCAAAATGTAAATGTGGACCTGTGCTATATCCAGTGTTACCTACGGTTCCAATTTTTTGTCCTATTGTTATCTTGTCGCCTTCTTTAACTGCATAACTTGACAAATGTGCATATAATGTTGTTAACCCATTATTGTGTTTAATCAATACCCATTTACCATATGAGGCACCTTTACAGTTTATGTCTGTATCATCTAAACCTATCACTGTACCATCTGCAGAAGCGAAAATAAAAGTTCCCTCTGGAGCTGCAAAATCAATACCATTGTGCCCCTTCCCACTATAAACTTGAGGATTCTTGGTAGAGAATTCTGTATTCCCAAAGTACTGGGTTATTGTAATTTTCTTTAATGGATAAGATAATACCCCACTCCCCTGTTTTGGTAGCTTATTTACATCAATTATAGCTTTAAGCTTAGCTTCAAAATCTAACAACTCCTTTTCCATTTCACGCTTCATTTTATTCCGCGCCTCTAGCTCAGTCTTATATAAGGCTTCCTTGTTTTTTGTGGTAGAAAGTAGCTCTTCCTTAGCTTTAGCATTAACTACCACAATAACTTGTTTGTCACTTAAATCGTCCTTTAGCTCCATGAGGTCCTCCCTGTACTTTTCCTTATCTAATTTTATTTCTTGGAGTCTTGTCTTTTCTGATTTATTTATAACAATATTTTTATTTAATTCATTTTTTACAATATTCACGTTTCTCAGATTTGTAAAACCTTCATTAATGGTAGTAGTATCAAGTAAAAGTAAAAGATTATTAGTCTTGCTTAATTGATTAAGCTCTGCAAAGCTGCTTGCGATAAGATTGTTTAATAAATTAATTCTATCTTGTGCCTTATCTATTTCCTTACCAGTTTCGCTAATCTTATTATTAGTATTTGATATTACTATTTCTGTATATCTTATTTCATTTTGTAAATTAACCTTACTTTCTTCTAATCTCTTAATAGCTACACTTAAGGTTTGGGCTTCTGACTTTGTGCTTGAAATTTTTTTACTATAATCTTTAATCTCTTTTTCTATTCTTTCTAGCTCTGTTTTATTATTGGAAATGGAATTATTTAAAACTTCTAGCTCAGTAATACTAAATGAAATATTAACAAGGGAGAAATATATGATAGTCGCTAATAAATTACAAAAAATATTACGCATGAGCTTCTATAATTTTTATTATTTCTTCTGATATAACCCTAGATGCATTTCTATTTTTAAGTGGTATCATATTGCTTATCATGTTAAAATAGTTATTTTCATTATTAAGTATGTTGTCAATAGTATTTAGTAAGGTTCCTGGTGTAAAATTATTTTCATCTAAAACTTTAATAATTCCTTTCTTTTGCATACATGAGGCATTTCTCGTTTGATCTCTGCTAACATTTGGACTAATAGGTACTATTATGGCCGGAAGTTCCCACTCTATGTACTCAAACATTGAGCTCCCGGCTCTACTAATAACTAGATCTATTTGAGGATAGATATTGGTAAAATCAATACTAGGCTTTAAGTAATAATTATCTTTATTATAATTTAGTAATATATAATCTGACCTAATCTTAACATCTTCATAATTATTCTCCCCGCTTTGATGTATTATGTTATACTTTGATATTAGCTCAGGCAAAGCAAGTAAAACAGTGTCATTAATTTTGACGCTACCTTGAGAACCTCCAGATATTAAAATAGTTTTTTTGTTTGTATTATAAGTACGCCTAAAATTAATATTAGGTAAATATTTTTCCATTATTGGCTGTGAGGTAAAGGCTATATTGCTTTTATCAGAGTAATACTCTATAGACTCTTTATAGGATACGGCTACTCTCTTTGCTACTTTAGCTATAAGTAAAGAGGCTCTCCCTGGCAAGCTATCACTGTCATGTAATACAATTGGTATGCCGAGTAGCTTGGCCGCTAAGCAAGTTGGAACACTGTCATGCCCACCTTTAGAAAATATAACATCAGGATATATAATAATAAGTCTTATAAGAGCTACTATTAATCCGAAAATAACTTTGAATATATCTAAATAATTTAGCAAAGAGAAATATAATCTATTTTTACCAGTTGGAACCCACTTATACGTTATGTTACTTTCAAACAAATGGCTAGCACTAAATGCATTCTGGCTAAAGTAATAAAATCTAGGTTCTACTAATTTACTTTGAAAAGATATCTCTTTTATCTTATTTGCTACTGCTATTAGTGGGTAAAAATGACCCCCGCTTCCTCCTCCAGTTAATACAATTTTCATAAATACTTTATTTTTTCTTTGTTAATTGTAACATAAATCCGATACTAAACATATTACACAACAATGCAGTACCTCCTTGTGAAAATAATGGTAGAGTGTCCCCGGAGATTGGTATAACCGATAACATAGATCCCATATTCAAAAATGTTTGAACAAATATAAGCATAGCAAAACCAGATAAATAATATTTAGTAAATAAATCAACACTTGCAAACGATAATACATACACTCTCAAAATAAAATATAAAAATAATAACATTACAATTATGCCTCCCACAAACCCGTACTCCTCAAGATACACAGCAAAAATAGAATCACCGACTGGCTCAGGTAAGTAGTAGAATTTCTGCACACTCTGCCCTATGCCACGACCAAATACTTCACCGTTCCCAATAGAAATTAAAGCCTGCTTATTCTGATAAGATATACCTTGTTCATTTTTTATCGTACTCTTAAAGTCAAATATTCTATTCTTTACATATTCATTCGAATAGATATAAAAAGCTGAGCATAGCGCAATTGTAGAAGCAATTATTAATAAATATCTTAATTTTAAATTGCTAACTAATAAAATAGAAAAACTTATTGCAAATAATATAAGTAAAGTACCTAGGTCTTTTTGCAAAAATATGACAATACTTGGTAATACTAATATGAATAAGAGCATAAAAATATTCTTAAATGAATATTTCAGGTTATTCTTTTTAAAATAGTTTGACATAAAAAATGACAGCATCATAATTAGAGCAATTTTAAGCAGCTCACCTGGTTGAAAAGACACTCCCATATAATTAATCCATCTGGTAGATCCTCCAAAATTCATACCAAAATTATCTATAAATACAGAAAGAGATAAAAATATACTAAACAAAAAAAGATAAGGTGCACAACACTCTATGTACTTTTTATTAACAATATAGCCTATAAAAAATAGAAATAAGCCGATTGAGTAAGCGATAACTTGACTCTCTATGATATTATAAAACTTGATTTCATTTCTGTTTAAAATTCCAAGAGAAGCAGAGAAGAATGTGATAGCTCCAATAAGAAACAGGGCTAGTGTTACAAAGAATAAATCAATTCTTATTAGATCGAATTCAAATCTTTTTGAAATTTTGTTTAGAATAAACATACTAAATTAATGTAAGCAATATTCCGAGTATACCGAGCACATATGATATGACCCAGTATCTCATTGTGACTTGATGACTTGGCATACCAATAGCTTGGAAATGGTGATGTATTGGTGCGACTTGAAATACCTTTTTTCCTCTATATTTTTTGGATAAAACTTGTATTACATTTGATATTACAGTCATATATAAAAGCCCTCCAATAACCAGAAGCTGCACTACCGCATCTAACAAATAAGCAATAATAACTATAGTCAGCAAGAGGGGTGTCATTCCAGTTTCTGAGTTATAAAATTTAGCAGGTGGTATATTATACCAAAGAAATGCAAGCAGTCCAGCAACTATAGCAAAACAAAATGCAGCCAAATCGTATTTAGTTCTTATCATTGCAATTACACCAAATGATGTGTATATCGCCATCATAACACCACCAGACAAACCATCTATGCCGTCGATTACCCCACCAGCATAGGTAGCTAGAGTAAGTAACACAAGTATAATCGTAAACATTATTGGTCCAAAAGAAAGCTGACCATAGAATGGTACAGATATTAGCGACATGTCAAGCTTAAATACAAACCAATAACTTATGAATAGAGAAATTAGAAATACAAATAATAATCTAGCTTTTAAGGAGAGTCCTCCCCCAACATATGAGCCATTCTTTTTAAAATACTCAGATACAGACAAATCATCAATTGCGCCGAGTATTCCTCCACTTAATAATGAAAATAGTGGTATCCAGGTTTGGGCTCTAGAAGTAAAATCGAGTCTATTCGCGAGCTCTGCATCGCTTAATAAATCAAGAAGATAGAAAATTAATGTAGCCGAGAGTACGCTTACCCAAATTATCAAGCCTCCCATTCTTGGGGTTTTACGCTCATCATCGTTATGAATTTTTGCTGAGATCACAGCATCCTTGCCATCTATAGCCTTTCTCACACTCACTCGTTTCCATATTTTATTCTTTGTTAGCCAATTAAGTAATGGTTTACTCATTAATATTCCAATAGTAAATGTCAAAAGTGACGGCAATAATATACTAAGCAAAGCAAGTGAATTCATATCAATAAATTATATCATAAATAACCAAATATATAGTAATTTTTATAAGCTATTAAGGTAAAATCTGAGTAATTTTATGGTATCTGTAAATCTTTCTTCTCTGGTAGAATTAAATACCACTATAGCAATTTCTTTAGTTGTGCCTATATCATATATTGTTACAAGATTGCCTCCAGCACTATCTGTAAAACCAGTTTTAGATCCTGTGATAAAAGGTAATTGGTTAATTAAAGCATTAGTATTCTGAATATTTTTATATTCGCGGAGCGTAGTATGATAAAGAAGATTCTTGTTTTTTACACCTAATAAGTTAATTAATTTTGCAACGGATACTGCATCACCCCAATTACTAACTTCATTGTCATTCGCCTCATCATCTAGGCCGCTTGGGTTAGTAAAAGTTAAATTTAATTTATTCTTCTTCGAATAATAATTCATCCTATATAAAAACTCTTCTCTATTCGGACACATTTTTGCTATTTTCTCTGACGCTTCGTTATCAGAAGCAATGAGTAAGCTATCTATAAATATCTTGACTTCATCAGCGCAATCACTGAGCGCTACATAAGCAGTCATGAGCTTGGTTATGCTCGCTATCGGGAATAGATCATTCTCCTCTTTACCTGCTATAACTTTACCATTATTAAGATCATAAATTAAGTAGGCTTCTGCTCTAATTTCTTTAGACAAATTTTTAAGTCCAAGTCTAGTTGGTATTTTTTCTAAATAGACTTCGGAGCTTGTAAGACTTTCTGATTTTAATATAGGCTTCTTAAAATCAAATTTATATATCTGCTTTAAAGACAAAACTAATATCAGAAACACTATAAGAGCTATTATTAATTTAATAAAAATAGTTCGTGGATAAATAACATTTTTTCTTTTTGATCTAATCGACATTAATTGCATCTTTAAGTTTATTTTTTAAATTCTGATTAATGTTCTCATAGTCTTTGAGTTCCTTCTGCTCTGTAACTCCAAGATGCTTTAAGCTTTCGACACTTAGTCTATAATGATTCCCTGACTTTATGAGGAATCCCCTCACTGTTAATAATCGTAGTGTCATACTTGATTGTACACCTCGCATAAATGAAATCTCGTGATTAGTCGCTTCACCTAGATAGGCTACTAAAGTCAATGTTTGTAGCTGAGCTGGAGTTAGCTCCTCAATACTTTCACTTTTGTAAAGCAAGCTTTGTATATTATGATTTTTACCAGTCACTATTTGCAGTACTCTTTCATTTTTCTTTTCTTCATGATCAGTTAAATCGAGTCCGACTGACCTAAGCTTACTTTTTACTTCACCTAAATTATCTAATATTATTTTCTTATCTTCTCCAATAACATCAGAAATCTTGTGTATAGTCATGCCATCCCCAGAAACGAAGAGTAAATTAATTATTAACTCGCACAAATCATTATTGCGTGAGTTAATTTTTGACTCGATCTGCTCCTCATTTTTTTTATTAATATTAAACATTTTTGTGACTTATTATTAGAATTATAGCATAATTAGCTTGCACTTCTAATATTTATATCACCATTGCTTTCTTCTGCTATTACCCGCCCACTTTTAAGTAGTTCGAGAAGTGCTAGGAAGCTTACAATAATATTTTTCTTGATGTCACTTACTTCATTTTTTGTACTTAACTTAGAAGCCATACCCTTCAAACTTGAGAATGACTCTGTTATTCTAAGCAGCATACTTTCTATTACATGCTCTAGCTTTATATTTTGTCTAACTGCTACATTTCTTAATTTTTCATAATTAGGTAATTTGGCGAGAGTAAGTAAAGCGACTGACATTAAGTATTTAGTATTAAATAGAGTTAAATTATAAGATGAGAAGTTAATTTTAATATTGCTCGGCTCCCGCTCTCTGCTTAGAGAATAATTCTTGTTATAAACATCTTCTATATTTTTCATCGCTGCTCTAATTTCTTCCATAAGTATGAGTTTTTTTTCTAAAGTGTCGACTTGCATTTCTTCGTCTTCATTGTATGTGAATTTAGGCACCAGAGATTTAGCTTTGATTAGCATTAGAGTACTAGCAACAAGGATAAACTCTGACATATCATATATATTTTTATTTTCAAGAGATTTTACATAAAGAATATATTCATCAGCAATTTTTGAAAGTGAAATTTCTGATATTGAGAGCTTGTGACTCTCAACTAATTCTAATATTTTAATATAGGGACCTTCGTATCTGCCTTCCTTAACTACAAAAACTTCTTTACTTTGATTTAAGCTTTCACTCATAATAAGATAAATTATAGCACGTTTTGACCTTTGTGCGAATTAGACTTTATGATATAATACTAAATAATATGGACAATAAAAACAATAGCGAATACTTTGTTACTATAGGGATGGAGGTGCACTGTGAGCTCAAAACAGAAAGTAAAATGTGGTGCTCATGCAAAAATGAATCTTTACCGTCAGAAGCCAATATTAACATTTGTGAAGTTTGCTTAGCTGAGCCTGGGACTCTACCGTACCCGAATAAGAAAGCTTTAGAATCAATGATAAAAATCGGACTTGCTGTTAATGGTAATATTGCTGACTACTCAGAATTTGATAGGAAAAATTATTTTTATCCTGATATTCCTAAAGGTTATCAGATTACCCAATATAAACATCCTGTAGTTAGCGGAGGTATTCTTTCTGGTGTGCCACTTACTCGTATTCATCTAGAAGAAGATACAGCTAAGAGTGACCACGCTAAGGGTGGATATACATTGATTGATTTTAATAGAGCTGGTGTGCCTCTCATGGAGCTAGTGACTGATCCGGTCACTTATGAGAATGAAGAAGAAGCAGCACTTGGAAGCTCTAATTTTTGTAAATCATTACAAAGATTATTACGCACCTTAGAAGTCTCAAATGCGGATATGGAGAGAGGTGAGATGAGGCTTGAAGCTAATATCTCTATTACCAAAGATAAAAATATATTTGGTACCAAGTGTGAAGTCAAAAATCTGAACTCTTTTAACTCTGTCTACAAGGCTATTAAGTATGAAGTAGCGAGGCATGCAGCCATGCTCGCTGATGGTAAAGAAATATTACAAGAGACTAGAGGATGGGATGAAATGAAGAATGAAACATTTTCACAAAGAAAAAAAGAGAACGCTAATGATTATAGATACTTCCCAGATCCTGATCTTCCTAAGATGTATTTACACAAGGAGTTTAATTTGGATATGATCAAAAATAATTTACCAGAATTAGAAGATGTAAAAAAATTAAAGTATTTACATATTGACCTCACCGAGAAACAGATCGAGCAGCTTCTAGATGATATAACTCTATCTAAGTACTATGAAAGCGTATGTGCACTTCTGATTACAGCAGATGATAAGAAATTATTAGCTAATTATCTCCTCACAGACGCTATCGGTCTACTTTCTAAAGACCCCAAACTAAGTCTTCCCTCACCTGCTAATTTTTCTAAGTTAATCAATATGATCTCTTTAGGACAATTATCAAGTAGAGGTGCCAAAGATATTTTACCAAAATTATTAGAAGCTAATGTGGAAGATGTTAATGTAGAAGAGCTCGCAGCAAAGCTTGGACTAATACAAAATAATAACAAAGAAGACTCTATCAAAATAGTAGAACAAATAAAAGGCGAATTTGCCGCAGAATGGGAGAGGTATAAAGCAGGTGAGATTAAGCTTGAGATGTTCTTTGTCGGTAAGTGTATGGCAGCTAGCAAAGGCTCAGGCAATCCGAAAATATTTATCGAGATAATAAAGTCTTTATGATTTATTTTTGTAAAAACTTAATTAACTCATCACCAATATTCTTGACGCTTGCATTATCAAATAGAGTCAGCGTGAGCGGATTAGCTATAGATAATTTTGTAAACTCTTTTGTTTTATTTTCTAATACTACACTTTCAACTAAGTCGCACTTGGAGATGATAACTAATTCTTTCTTATTAAGTAATTCTGGGTCGAATTTACCCATCTCTTCCCTGATTAATTTATAAGTCTCGAAGTAATTATCTTCTTCGGCACTAATAAGATGCACGAGACATGAGGTGCGCTTAATATGCTTAAGGAATTTAAATCCGAGACCCTTACCCTCGCTTGCCCCCTCTATGAGTCCTGGTATATCTGCGAGTACATACTTATAATATACCCCTAGATTAGGCTCGAGTGTGGTGAATTCATAATCGCCCACCTTAGCACCAGCACGAGTTAGAGAGTTGAGAAGTGAGGTCTTGCCAGCATTTGGCTTACCAATAATACCAGCATCTGCTATTAATTTGAGCTCTATATCAAATCTCGCACTCTCGCCAAGCTTACCTTTGGTATATTCTTCTGGCGTTCTATTGGTCGAAGTTTTAAAGTTCTCATTTCCAAGTCCTCCACGACCACCTTTTAAAATTTTAATAATTTCACCATCAGTATTATACTCAGTCTTGATGTCATAGTCTACATTGTATACAGTAGAACCGATAGGAATATCAATTATTAGATCATTAGCATCACCACCATGCATACTTCTTTTTTTGCCACTCTCACCTTCACCTGCTCTCCAATGTGTCTTACTCTTATAATTAGATAAGGCCTGTACATCACGGATAACTCTAAAGTAGACGTCACCGCCTTTACCACCATCACCGCCTGCTGGACCACCGTATGGTATACCCTTCTCTCTCCTCCATCTCACCACACCATCTCCCCCCTTACCAGCTTCCAAATGTAGAGTTACTTTATCTATTAACATCCATCAATTATAACATAAATTTTATAAAAAGTAAATATTTGCATAAATTATACTTTAGTGGTATCATAAACATGACTTTTAAACACAACGCTCCAGAAAGGAGAAAGAAAAATGCACTTCGTACCGCAAATCAAGTATGCAAGTGGGGGGGGCAACATTGACAATGGTGATGGAACATTCACAAACCCACTCGTAGGTGGCAATATTCCAGTTACTAAGATATCAGCGACCTGGATTCTTGAAGTAATACCTGTAGTCAAAAGTCAAGGGGCAAGAGCTACTGTTGTTAATCACGAATGTTTCGGAATGCACTTTATGGGTGAGTACACAATACTCAAAGAAGTATTCGATGGTTTGGTCAGAAATTGTCTGGATGCAAACAGTCTCGAGATTTCTTTCTGCTGGGACTCGACACCAGAGAAACTTGAGCTCTACATTGCTGATGACGGAGAAGGAGTTAACTCTGAAATGAAAAAGACTCTTTTCGAGTACGGCATGACAAACAAAGCGTATGGTTTGGGTTGTTTTTTGGCTCAAGTAAAGGGTGGATACTTGCCAAAAATTGGTGCTGACATAAGCTATGTCGGTACTGGTATTGGCGGCAAGGGTGCCACTTTCAAGCTGACATTTTTGCGTGAGATGCCAGCCTAAGTTGACGCCAAACTTTAACAAACTCACAGCCCGCTATGCGGGCTGTTTTTATTATGTTTAAAATTTACTTCACCCTACTCATCACTCTCTCCTTACCCATCACATTTAAATATTTAGCATTTTGTTTTCTCTTGTTCTTTTCTCTTAATGACACTCCTCGCAGCAGGTCTGCGAGGAATATTTTGATTTAAAAATTATCCCCCTTCTTTAAAAAGGGGGCTTTGGTTGACATCTGCTTCTGCTGTAGTTACAAAAGCCTTTTAAATTTCTTTAAAACTACAACTAGGGCTGGCCAGTAAAGTAAGACTATGCACTCCGCAATAATAAACAAAGTGGAGCACTTAAATACTAACATGAAATTATTGAGGGTAAGGCTCTTGAAAGTTGTACATTTGAATCCTGTCCATGAAAACCATGGATGACAGTCAACAAAAACTGCCAATGATGCGAAGAAAAGTGAAAATAATGCACCAAGTAGTAGCATAGATAGTGGTGCTATAAACATACCAAACAATAGAGTCGCCCTATTCTTCGCAGTCAAGAAAGCGTCTTTTTTGATCGTATGCCTATAAATTAAGGCATTTCCTACAGTGATGACTCCCATAATCCATAATGCATTATCTATTACCCAAACAGTAAATGACGAAAAGTTCATGCTTGACTCCGGTTACTTGATTGTATCGATAAAGAATCTCTATATTAGAGTACACTATTGAATGTGTAATGTCAAATCATGTTTTATGGCAAGACTCATTAATATATATTTATATTCTTATGAGCACCCTCTCTTTGCCCATGACTTTAAGTATATAAAATAAATTTGGTGTACGCTCGCGCTTGGTGATGAGGCGTCTTATTATCATCATGAATTCGCCGAATTTCATATTAGCAAAATTATTATCCCCATTATTTTCTAACTTTAACATTGCATATTCATCTTTCATATAATTCATCCACTTCTCTACTTGCACGGCATCACTCTCATTATTATTCACATTATAATGTATCTCATTACTCAAGACTTCTCTAATCTTTAGCTTAACACTCTCGTCATAATTAAGCTCTGCACTATCAGCCTCATACAGCTCATCAAAAAAGTAGAATATCTGCTCGCGCACATCACTCCACTTCTTGATATCTTTTCTCTTATTATCCCCCTCTCTTTCTATATTTAATACATTAAGCGCATAGTCTTTATTATTCTCTAATATACTCTCTAATTCTTTATCATAACTCTTAGACCATAATAAGACATTATCATAAACTTCTCTCGCACTCATATTAGCGATAACATCACTAGACATATTATTAAGCTTATCAAAGTCCATGAGAGGTCCTCTGCTATTCCTCTTGAGCTCATTTACGTTAAACTCAAAATCTTTATAATCTAATTTGAGAGTTTTATTAGACTCACACTCCTTTACCCTACTCATCCACCAATCATCAAACGAAGGGTTAGCCAGTCTCATTAGATATGACTTCACAGCATTCACAGTATAGCCCTGCTTTATGAAATACTCCACACTAGCCTCAGGATCTTTTCTCTTAGATAATTTCCTTATACTATTGCCATCCTTTTTATTAATTGGCATAAGATGCCCATACTTTGGACGCTTGACTCCTAGCTTGTCCCATAGCTCGAGATGCTTAGTGATACTCGCCACCCACTCATTAGCTCTGATAACAAAAGTTATACCATACAAATAGTCGTCCACAATATGTGAGAAATGATAAGTTGGTATGCCATCACCTTTTGCGATAATAAAGTCCTCATCATTCTCTGATAGCGAGAGATCGCCCATCACTTCATCTGCGAACTTAATTTTCTTATTAAAATCTCCTGATGACTTTAACCTGATCACATACTTTTCCCCACTACTTATTTTATTACTAATCTCATCTAAAGTTAAATCTCTATTCTTAGCATATTTGCCATACACACCAGACCTCACTTTGTTAATAGTCTGTTCCTCGCGCATCTTATCAAGCTCTTCACTAGTCATAAAGCATGGATATGCGTGACCTCTCAAAATAAAATCATATACATATGCTTTATAGATGTCAACTCTCTCACTCTGTATATACGGCCCATACTCACCTCCATCAATATAACTCTCGTCGATCTTGACTTCATAATACTTAAAAAGATTCATTATTCTATCTCGAGCTCCAGGAATCTCGCGCGCACTATCTGTATCGTCTATTCTAAGTATTATCTTTCCTCCAGACTTATGTGAGACGATCTCATCTATCATTGCCATATATAATGCGCCTGAGTGAAGCTCTCCTGTTGGGCTTGGTGCGATACGAGTATACTCCTCACCATTACTTGTATCTCTTTTTTTATAAAAACTTTCAAAATAAGTTTTGCTATTCTTATTCTCAACACTAATCACGCCCTCACCATAGATCAGATTTGCGATTTCTAGATTTCTTAGATTATTTTTATTTTCTTCATTCATATTATAATTCTTATTTACTTATATCCATAGTATCAAGAATTAGTAAATTTGTCCACACATTCTCTAAGAGCTAACACTAACTCGTCTATATCTTCTTTATTATTATATATACCAAAAGAAACTCTACACACATTGCTTACTCCAAAGCTTTTAAGTAGTATCGGCGCGCACATATGCCCACTCCTAATGCAGATATGCTTACAAGCTAAGTACTCAGCTACATCGTGGCTATGAATACCATTAATAACAAAGCTAACTATACCCACATTATAACTCTGCTTTTCTGTTACTTGCCCCTCAGAGCTCATTTGTATTCTTGAGCGTAGTGGGGTAAGACTATCTATTTGTAATAATTTTATAATTAAATATTTTGTAAGCTCTTCTTGATGTGTTCTTATATTTTCTATCCCTATATTATTAATATAATCTATCGCTACGGATAATCCAAGAGCGCCAGCAACATTATGTGAGCCAGCTTCATAAGCTTTGATGTCAGATCTATAATAACTTTTATCCTCACTCACATCACTCACCATGCCACCACCATAATTAACAGGAGAGAATCTAAGCAGCCATGACTTATTTATGTATGTGACTCCGACACCGCTTGGTCCATACATCTTGTGAGCGCTAAAGTAAGCCGCACTCATACCTAAATCTTTTAAATTAATATCTATTTTACCCACTCCAGAAGTCAAATCACATATAGTAAAAATACTTAAGTCACTGCACTTTGCAAATAAATCTCTAAGATCAAATATTCCACCAGTCACATTGCTCACAAGTGTATGAGAGACTATTAGCACATCATCTTTTAGATTATCATAAAAATCTTCTAGATTATCACAGATAATTAGTTTCAAATTATTACTAATAGAGAACTCTTGAATTGGAAGCAAGTCGCTATTATGAGCATATTTACTAATTAGAATTTTATTTTTATTTACCAGTCTATTTTTATTTTGTAAATAATATTTCTCGAAAATCCTGATCAAGTCATTAGATGACTGTGTCGAGCCCGAAGTGAATATTATCTCATCATTATTTACGTTTAAGAAGTCAGCGACTTTATTCCTTGAGTCATTGTATAGCTTAGTAGAGTTAATCTCAGTCTTATATAATCCTCTATCGGTATTAGACTTACTATGTTTGTAATAATCACTCATACTATCGACTACTATGTTAGGCGTGAGAGAAGTAGATGACGAATCTAAATATATAAGCTCACACCCATTCTTAGTCACTGTGTCCTGCGTAGCTTTATGCGTAGTAGGATAATTATTATAAATCTCAAATTCTTCTCTATGCATAATTACTTTTTATTAAATCTTTATAATTATTAATATCTAATCCATATAATAGCATATGCTCTAGCTCATCTCTACTTAAATTCCTGATACTCATACTATGTGCAGAAGATGACTTCTCACCAAGCATCACGACAGCAGGCTCGACTACTAACTTGTTAGAGTTATCAAGGGTTAGTATCTTAGCATCGCTCTTACCTATTATAGTCGCATCAATATTATTACTGTCTATACTGGATCTATATATGAGATTAGCATTCTCATCAGCTATGATGTCTAAGAGTACTTCACACTTATTATTCTTACCCTCATTAATGACTTTATGATAAATATCTATAATGTTATCTTTTATAATACCTCTTGATAAGATTTTAACATTAATATTATCGCTAAGTAGAGTGAGATTAATATGTAAATATTTTAGACTCATGTCGTGGCTTATCATAAGATCAGTATGCGCAATAATATTATAAGTACCTGACTCATTAATTATTAATTTTTCTAATACTTGATCTTTTACATTATCTTTCCTCTTGCTATTCTCTTTAACACTTCCAAATATTATATCTTCAAATTTAAAATCCTCAGCATCATAATGCGCGACAGTCTTTAATCCATACCTCTCTTTACTCATATAATTATTTACAATATATCACATTTAATCATCACTTGCATCTTTAATAAAATGACTTGAGCGTATTGGGATAACTCTCTATCTCTATATCAAGTAATCTGTTAAACTCTACCGCGTACTCAAGTGGTAGCTCACCCACGAGATCATTTACAAATCCTCCAACTATTAATCTGTATGTTAAGTTAGTGTCGAATCCATAAAGCTTTAGATACTCAGTATCCACGTCACTTATCCTGCTCACGCTCGCTTCGTGACTTATGCTACTTTCTCCATTCATTATTCTATTCATGGGGTAAGTGTCGCTCTTAGCATTATCCCCGATTAGTATAGAGTCGCAAGCTGTGTAGCTGGTAGAGCCACAGGCGACGCTCGCTACCTCCACATATCCCCTATATACATTTTTACCACTACCCTCTGTCACTGATTTACTTTTGATAAATGACTTTGTATTTTTACCAATATGTATCACTTTAGATCCAGTATCTTGCTCCTGAT
>JANNCJ010000077.1:0-22211 GCA_031386485.1 bacterium | reverse complement strand
TCTCGTAGTTAAATGGATATAACTACGAGAGCTGATTTTGAAAATAATTTAGTAACAGACTATATTATATCAAGAAAATCACCTACGGGGTAATTTTATTATATCAAGAAAATGTGATATAGTATAGTCTGTTACTAACTTATTTTGAAAATCAGCTCTCGTAGTTAAATGGATATAACTGCTCCGTCCTAAGGAGTTATTGTGGGTTCGATTCCTGCCGAGAGCACTAATAAAAAGCTATGCTTTTTATTAGTGCTCGAGAAGAGGCAAACTGCTTTGCCTCTGTGCAGGAAGCGAATACGGGGTCCCTACTTCGTTAAAACTACGCAGGGCGCAGCGCGATTGGTGCTGCGTACTTCGTAGCTTCATGCGTAGAAGTAACCGAATTTCCTGCCGACACCAACCCCTTCCGTCCTACGGCCACCTTCCCAAAGGGAAGGACTTAACCCAAACCAACCCAAACCCTCTCCATCCCATCCTTATAAATAATCCACTTTCTGACAAAATTTAAAAACCAGTCCAAATATATAAAAACCCCGCGCAATAAAGCGCGGGGTTGTGAGCGAGATTTACACTACTCACTCACTGTTGTGGCGAGACTTTTCTCCCACAATAACTTGAAAGGTATGGACGACTCGAGTAGCTCCTTAAGCGTACCAGATGCAATCACTTTACCACCCTCAAACAAGTATATCCTGTCAAAAAGTGGTAAGAGATGCAGCCTGTGTATTGTCGAGATAATTGTCTTACCTTTACACCCGGTGAAGATGTTCTGATAGACTCTCATCTCAGTCACTGCATCTAAGCTACTCGTCGGCTCATCAAGAAGAAGTATCCCCTTGTTGTGACTAGCGAGCAATCCTCTCGCGAGTGCGAGCCGTTGCTGCTGACCACCACTTAGATTTACCCCCTTTTCTTTGATTGATGCCTTGAGTCCGTGCTTCTCTGCAACATCAGTGAAGCACGCCATATCTGTATATCTTCTAAGTAAATTGTCGCCGTAATCAGCACCGAGCGTGATGTTCTCACCTATCGTCGTCGAGAAGAGCTCTGGATTCTGAGGTACAAGGGCAATGTCTTGCCGTATACCTTCGAAGCCTTCAGCCACATCCACACCGTCAACACTAAGTCTCATACTCTTTGCAGTGTAGAGACCACGCATCACCTTAAGAAAAGTCGTTTTACCGCTTCCTGTCTCACCAATGAAGGCGACCTTCTCCCCGCGATTAATGTGTAATGATACATCATCGAGATGCACATCACCATCTTTTTCGCTGTGGTATGAGAATGTGAGATTAGTCACATCAAGATTCTTCCAGTCTTGTGTCAATACGTGATTGGTTAATATCCCCTTTCTAAAGTCACGCGAAAGCTCCTCGGCATTGCGCACAGCAGCACTTCTCTTTAAGATTCCTCCATACATTGTTGTGAACATGAAGAATTGCTGACTAACTTTGGTCAAGTAAGCAATCAGAAGACTGATTACAAGTACGTCGCCCTTGGTCGCCTGCTTTTCCCAGAAGTAAGCTCCCAGCACAAGCGTTACCATAACAGCGCAGCACATACTGGTGCAAAACCATTTGATCTCATTGAGTGTTGTATTCCTTTTGAAAAGACTTCTTGGATGATCTATCTTATGCACTATCCCTCCAAATATAAGTGATTCAACTCGGAGAGTTATCACAGTAGCGATATTGCTGATCGAGTCAAAGACGTTCTCAGAAATATTATTCTCTGCTTTATTTAGCTCTACATACTCGACGACTAAGACCTTATCGAACTTCACTATGATCATCATGGTTATAAATATCATGACAAGCACAATGTATGCTGACGGTGGACTAAAGTAAGCAAGCACGATATAACTAACTCCTAAATGAACTGCACCATAAATGACTTCAAAAGATTCTTCGGCAAATGAAAAGAGTGCATTCGTCCCCTTCTCTATCTTGTCGATAGTGTCTCCCGAGTGATGATCGACATGCCACTCCATAGGCAAGTTCATCACGCCATGAAGTAAGTGTTTGCGATAGTTAGCCCTGACGTCAAAGGCATTTAGCCTCTCCATCACCCTTGCTGGACCATGTATGGCCCAGAACACAAGCTCAAGCACTATAGTAGCTACAAGTAGTGCAGCTAAAGTCTTGACACTTTCTGTATCGATACCTTCTCTCGCTATCACATCTGTGATCTTCGCAAAGATAAGTGGTCCAAGTAGAATGCCTAGTGTAGATGACATGACAGCCATACTCCAAAACACCATTACTTTCTTGTGATTACCCTCCGAATACCTCCACATTTTTGTGAAGAGATACCAGAGAGCGTTTTCTTGATTTTTCCTCATGTTTCCAACCTTTCTTGATTTAAAAGAACAAAAATGCCGCGATTACGCGGCACTTCAAGGTCTCAAACGGGTGTTTAACAACTTATAGCGTCGCGCAATTCTTTTCTCATCGCAAATGATGATGGATATACTAGTCTTAATGTATTACATACAAAAGTGGCTAGAGATCTTACTCCATTTGTGAATTTCTGAATTGTGTTATGCATTGTTGTCATAATATATTAACTATAGACTAATTTAAATTATTTGTCAAGTTAAGTACAAAATGCCTTACGGCATTTTGTACTTATTATTAGAAAGATTTATTTTATTAGTAATTATTTTATACCGAGTAACTCCTCCATCTTTGCTTGGTTAAAACCTATTATCACATCATTACCAATCTTAATCACCGGCACACCACGCTGCCCGGTTATCTCTACCATCTCTCTTGCACGTGCTGGATCTACTGTAACATCGTAATCTACATACTTAATATTCTTCTCATTCATCCAATCCTTGGCAAGATGACAATAGTGACATGTAGGAGTCGAATAAATCTCAACTAAATTATTAATATTTTCTTCTGTTTTTGTTTCTTCCATATGTGCTTATTATATCATCTTTATACTCAATATTACAAGTTAATATATCTCTTAAGATAATATTGTAACTTAAGATAAAAATCAGACCAAGAATTCTCTCCCCCACTAACATCTTTAATTATTTCAAAATCATTTGTATTCGTGCTGTTTACAATAACTATCACCTTCTCTTCTCTCGTAGCTACATTATAAGTCTTACGCAGATACTCCTCCTTGCCCCAGTCTGAGTTGAGCATTTCTAGTTCTTTTTCTTTTTCTTTAAGCGTCTTTTCGAGCTGTTCTTTTTGGGCCACCTTCTTCTCGAGACCCGCCTCCAGATGCTTAATCTTATAAAAATATTTAAGAGATTCGTTACCCAGATAAATAGTAATAAATATAATAGCTGAAGCAAGTAATAACTTTAAAAGTAGGCTGATGCGACCTTTATTATCATATTGTAAAATATTCATATTTATGTTAAATTATAACATATATGTTCAAACCAGAAAATAGAAAATTAATCAAAATAATATACGCCATATTTGCAGTTTTACTTATATTAGTGATGGTGTTTGGAAGCTTGGCCATGATGATAGGCTAAGGCACTATTTCATCATCTTAAGAAAGGTATCGTGACTTATATGCACTTTGCCCTCTTCTTGCATGCGCTTTTTGCCTTCTTTTTGCTTTTCTCTTAGCTTCATCTTGCGAGTAATGTCTCCGCCATATAAGTGGCCTGTGACATTTTTACTAAGCGCAGTAATCGACCTGCTGGCTAATATTCTACCTTGTACATAAGCTTGAAGCTTTACTCTAAACCACTCTCTTGGGAGTATAGTAAAGAGCTTCTCTACTGCCTCATCCGCATCCTTATCGACTCTATGCATTGGTACGACTCTAGAGAATGCTGCCACCCTCTCCTCAGCTACAAAGATATCCATACGTGTTACATGGGCTGGTCTCATATCACCCTTCTCATAAGCGACGCTAGCATAACCGCTACTTGCAGACTTAATAACGTCAAAATAATTACGCATAAGCTCACGTAGTGGCATCTCAAGTACCACTCTTATCCTATTATCTCCCCAATCCTCCATCTCGACTACACTGGCCTCATAATCGTGATTAAGCTCCATGATATTAGAGAGATAAGCATGCGGCGTGATAATAGTAGTTAGTATCCATGGCTCACGTACACTTATCACTTCTCCGTGATCAGGGAAATGTATAGGTGTATAGACTAGCTCCACACCATTTCTCGTCGTAACCTCATAAGTAATAGATGGTGTGGTCACAATAAGAGTCAGGTCAAACTCTCTCCTTAGTCTCTCAGTTATAATCTCTAAGTGAAGCATGCCGAGGAAGCCACAGCGGAATCCTCTTCCGAGTGCTCCTGACTGCTCCTCCTCGAATGTGATAGAGGAGTCAGAGAGCCTAAGCTTATTAAGCGCGCTACGCAGGTCATCAAAATATTCTTGATACTCAGGGTATACACTCGCAAAGACAAGAGGTGTCGGGAGTGCGTAACCGGGATAAGCAGGCAGCGGAGAAGTCGTACCAGTAATAGTATCTCCAACTCTTGCCGCTCCAGGCTCCTTAATACCCGTGACTACATAGCCCACCTCACCAGCCTTAATGCTATCAGTCTCAGTCTTGTGAGGAGAGAGTACGCCAACTTCTCGTACTATAAAGTCGTGATTGCTCGCGATGAACTTAATATCATCACCCTTCTTAATCTCACCGTCAAGTACTCTCGTATAAATTATAACTCCTTGATGTGAGGAGTACTGGAAGTCAAATATAAGACCTCTGAAAGATTTACTATTAAGATTTATCTTAGTATCTAGCTCGCTCTTTGGTGGCGGCACCAAATCTATGATCTGCTCAAGCAGCTCAGGCACACCCTCACCTGTTTTACCACTAACTCTTAATATCTCACTCCTCTCACATTTCAATATTCTTATTACCTCATCTTCTGTCTCCTCTATATTAGCAAGCGGGCTATCAATCTTATTAAGTACTGGGATAATTTTGAGCCCTGCTTCACGTGCCATATCAAGCACTGTCATGGTCTGAGCTTGCACTCCCTGGGTCGCGTCCACGAGTAGTATCGCCCCCTCTACCGCACGTAGCGAGCGCGAGACTTCGTAAGAGAAATCTATATGGCCAGGAGTATCTATCAAATTATAAATATAACTTTTACCTACTGAAGATTTATAATTTAATCTCACCGGTGTCATCTTAATAGTGATGCCCCGCTCACGCTCGAGATCCATAGAGTCGAGCACCTGGTCCTGCATCTTACGCTTATCTATAGTGCCCGTCACCTCAATAAGCCTATCAGCCAAGGTACTTTTGCCGTGGTCTATATGAGCTATTATTGAGAAGTTCCTTATATTATCCATAAAATACTGTTATAAATTAAGCTTATTTAGCTTTTAATTATTTGCATTATAACATATTTTGGGTTGGTTTTCTAATTTAGGTATTTCTTTAAAAACTTTTTTAGTTCTTTATCATAAGTCATAAGATCATAATCATAATATTTGCAATAGAATGCGAGCGACATGTCCGTGTATGATAATTTAGTATTTTCTATATTTACTAAGAAATTTTCGATTTCATTATAACAGTCAGTACTAACTATTTTTATGTTATAAGAATTTTTAATGCTATGTAGAACAAGTTTTAAAAATTCGTGCTCTTTTTTTCTTGTTAGCAAGTTACCGATTTCATGTATTACATGATCTGTGATAATTAATCTCTCACCTCTCATTGTTTCCATATCCTTAAGAGCTTCATCGTGGAGAGAGTCATCAATACTAAGTAGCGCAATTATAAAACTACTATCTAATACTTTACTTTTGCTTACCATATAAGATATCGTCAATTTGCGTGGAGAGAAATCTATTTTTTTTTCCACCTTTTGTGCTGGACATATATTTCCTAGCATTATCAAAAAAACTTTGATTAGATCTATTCTTAAACATAACCTCAAAATCTATATAACTACTATTTTTAACTTCTTCTTTTATCATAAGCTTATTATAGCAAAGTATTAACTATTGTCAAAGCAGATCTTCGCTAATTTCTTATAGATTTTAATTTAATATTAAAGTAATAGTAGATGATGAGGCTGAGAGTCTGCACTACATTCATAACCAAATAACCATAAGCTAAGAATAAGTAACCATAATTATTAAATTTAAAATAATATAAACTTAAAACCAGAATAAGGAGGGAAAATATCTGAATATAAGTTATAAGCTTAACCTTGTTAGTAGCCATAAGAACTCTCGCATAATATTGCTCCAAGTTAAGAGATGGTATGCAAAAAATAAGAGCATAAGTGAGCTCTAGCACTCTCTCATCTCCATTATATATTAAGCCCACTATGAATTTGGCCATTAACAGCATAAGTATTACTGTCATAGTAGAGATATACATTATATTTAAGGTGCTGTTTTTTATATTTTTAGTTAGCTCTTGATATCTCTTTTCCTCAAAGTATTCTGAGAGCTGTGGGAAGCTGGCGACAGAAAAACTGGTCGCAAAGAATTGTACCGGCATATGTATGAGACTCATAGCAAAGGTAAAAGCTGATATGATACCAGCTCCTATATAACCGGCAAAAACTGTGACCACTAGCTGCTTAATAGAAATAATAATAAAAACTATACTTCTATAAAATGCAACGGGAGAAATTTCTTTAATAAAATTAAAATTATAATCACTAATACTTAATGTTATTTTACTTTTAATAAATATTAAGGAGCTAACGAGAAGATGTAGCAAAGCCCCAAGTATCACTCCATACACTAAGCCATAGACTCCATATGGCACGTACAAGAATAATATTCCAAGTATAATACCTATATTATAAAATACTGGCGCTATCGCATAAAGTAAAAACTTTTTCTCCGTCTGAGCAAAGCAGGTTACGAGATTAGAAGTGCCGAGTAGTATCGGCTGCAAGAGTAGTAGTCTAGAAGTGAGCACCAGAGTCTCAAGATTAGTCTGCCCAAAGCTTACGAATAAATATTTTATTATATATGGCATAAATATGGCAACTAAGACTGAAGTTGCGATAATAATAAAATTAAAAAATATAAGAAGCGTGGTAAATTTTGATTCTAACTCTTTTTTGTTATTACTAACTAGTGACTTGGTTAAGAATGGCACAATAACAGTAATGCCAACAAGCGATATAAAGATAGAATTAATCAAGTCTGGTATTCTAAAGCTCGCATTATAAATGTCTAGTAGCACACCAACTCCGACAATAGAAACTAATAATTTATCTCTAATCACACCAAGCCCTTGTGAGACTATGGTAAAAAATGCGATGATGAATGTATTCTTGATTAACATATCACTTTAGTTCCTGATGATTAATTAAATCTTGATAATGGGTAGAGCTGAGAAGTAGCTCCGAGTGAGTGCCTTGGGCTACGACTTTACCTAAGCTCATTACAAAGATGATGTCACTATCTTGCACAGTGCTTAGTCTATGAGCTATGATAATAGTAGTACGACCCTTACTTACATTATCTATGGCTTCTTTGATATATTTTTCATTAACTGTATCTAGAGCGCTAGTCGCCTCGTCAAATATAAGTATAGCAGGGTCTTTGATTATGGCTCTTGCTATACCTATACGTTGACGCTCTCCTCCACTTAATTTAATTCCTCTCTCTCCTATCTCAGTCTCGAATTTAGTATCTCCAAGACGATGATAGAATTCGTCTATGCGGGCGAGCTTGGAGATTTCTTCAAGTTTTTGGTCTAACATATTCTTAAATTCAGGCCTCACCCCTAACCCCTCTCCCAAGGAGAGGGGAACAGAATCAGGTTTAGTTTTCTCCCACTTCTTTAAGGTCTTCTCATCTACTCCAAAGAGTATGTTATTCTTGATAGTATCGTCAAAGAGGTCTACGTGTTGCTCTACATGGCCGATAGATCTGCGGAGTGAGTGAGCGTCGAGGTCTTTGAGTGAAATATTGTTAATATAAATACCGCCGCTTCCGCCATTAAATGCAGACCCCAACACCTGCTCGCCATGCTTCCCCATGGGAAGCACTGGCCCATCTGCATCCAGTCCTTCCCTTTGGGAAGGTGCCTGTAAGGCGGAAGGGGTTGTATCATAATCATAAGCTCTTAATAATAACCTAGTGATAGTGGTCTTACCTGAGCCACTAGCTCCGACGAAGGCTACTTTCTTACCTCTTGGTATTGTGATGTTGATATTATCTAAGACGTTACTCTCCCCTTTGGGATACTTAAAAGATAAATTATTAAATACAATGTCACCGTCAGAGAATTTGTGTTTTCCGTGTTCATCAAAGTCAGACTCTTTGTCAATTATCTCAAGATACTTATCGAGCTCTACAAAACGAAGAGGGAGTTGTCGCATTTGTCTTATGATGTTGAGTGAATTTTCATATGTGTCATTTATCCATCTCCACAAAGCGTATATTGAACCGGCAGTTAGAGCACCAAGTGTGGCCTGGTAAATAATCATACCAGTT
This sequence comes from bacterium, assembly GCA_031386485.1. Classification (GTDB taxonomy): domain Bacteria; phylum Patescibacteriota; class Minisyncoccia; order Phycocordibacterales; family UBA5272; genus JAUPVO01. The sequence goes on along the minus strand of JANNCJ010000077.1, from coordinate 13,776 downwards.
GTTGTAGCTTTAGAAAAATTAAAAAACGACCACCTTTTGGTGCCATGAATTAAATTTTTGTTCCATGTAAAGACTTTATAGTCAATATACTGCATTCTATTTTTTAGATATTTCTTTAAGTAAAAATCAGATGAAGCAAATATTTTAATTAGATATAAATGCTGGAATGCTTCTGATCGAATTTTCCTTTGTAAATCCCAATTGTCCATATCCTTTTTTACAAAAGGCCTGTGATACATAGAAAAATAATTACTCCACATTAATGCTATGATAAGTGAAAGCAGAGTTATTAAAGCTATTAGCGGCGAATAGTAAGCAATTGCTAACAAATAAAAAATAATTTGTATAGTTGTTGGTATGAGTGTTAATACAAAGCTATTTACAATATTTTCAATCGCACCTTCACCCCTATTTATTACTTGGAGCTTAATTGCACTATGATCTTCTTGATATTGAAATGGATTAAGTTTAAAAATTCTTGAAAAAGAATATTCTTCTAGAAATTGCTGTATTTTAAAATCTAAATTATTTTGACTTCGTCTGTCAACAAAATAAGTAACAACGATTCGAAGTGCATTCACCAAAAACCATAAAAGCAAAACTATAAAAGCAAAATTAAAATTATTACTAATTACACTATCTAAAATTTTAGCAGTTAGAATAGTAGCTGATAAGACCATAAGCTGTAAAATAACTGTAAAAAATAATTGCAAATAAAACTCCTTATGGAATGGCCTTAAGAGCTTCCAGAGGCGCCAGGTTGTGTGTATATACTTTTGCATATTTTTTATTATATTTTAAATTATAAATCTTTATCATTTAAAATCAAAAACTTTTCTAGCTCTTTTTTAGAAAGCTTAAACAGCATTTTCTTAAAATCGCTAGACATATTACTTTTCTGATAAGACTTTTAAAATTGCTTTCTTTACAGTCTCTGACTTCAAGCCCCTTTTAGATTTGAATACAGTCACGAAGTCTTTGTCATCCTCATCCTCTGCGATGCTACTTAGCACTTTTGGAGTAAACACAGTGTTGTAGACTTTGCTTGGTACGGCGAAGTAACTTTTTGTTTTATAGTTTAAAAAAGGTTTTGGTATTGTTACATTCATAAATATATTATATCATCTAGTCTCTCTAAAATCAACAACACAAAGGGGCGCGGCAAAGCCGCGCCCCTTTAGTTTGCTACCCTATAAGCCGGATTCTGTACTTATATAATTCTCATCGTATAAGCAGTAGACATTTATCTTTCCAAAGCGTTACCGCTTTAATATCTTGCGACGACTCCCCTCGATTGCTCTCGGGACACGGTCTTGCACACAAGTAAGCATTTAGCCGTTTCAGCCAGACTTAACTGGGTCGTTTCTGTTCGCAGCTCGCGTGTTACCACGTATGGGCGTTACCCATTACTCTTCTACACAAAATTGTATAGCATGTGTCCGGACTTTCCTCACTCACTTAGCAAATTAATTTGCTAAGATATGCGCGTCTACTCGAGTAGCTTAACTAGTATATATTTTAAATAAAATTATGTCAACTTAAAGATTCGTGTCACTATTAATACTTATCTTGTCTCCTATATTTGCTCCTGACTTGGCCCATTCTCCAGCATTAAGCTCTATCAAATACTTAGCTTTAGTTTTATTAATATACTTCTGTGGATTTGGACCTATATAAGATTCCTTTGCAAAATTTTCATAAACATCGACAATGGTCATGTCGCTATCGACAAAAATTAAGTCTATATTAAAATTCATATCTTTCATCCAAATTGCTTGATAGCTGTCATTTTCAAAAATAAATAACATTCCACATTTGCTGCACATGCTTTTTCTATTCGATAGGCCTGTAATCTTTTTGATCTCTGAGTTTGCTTTTTCTACCTTATACTCTTTACTACCCAGACTTACTTTTATATTATAATCAGAGTTGAATTTTGAAATATAATTAAAAAAACCAATTATAATAAAGATTAGAGCTAAAACAAATATTAATTTATACATAAATATATTATACTTTATAATTTAAAACCTACTTAGCTTTAAGTTGTGCGTACTTAGAAATTTTACAAAATCTTCTTTAGCAAATTCAAAAGTAAATCTGTCCGAGCTGCCCATCTTGATTAAGACTTCATTGTTATTAATATCAAAACTTTCATAGCTAATCTGATTGTCTTTAAGATATTTAATTACAGCTTCCCTTTTTTCTTTACTTTCATTAATTATTTGTAAATACTTTTGCATATATATTTATATTAATCTTTTGTTACGAAAAGCAAAACCAGATCCAGACTTTAAATATTTCTCAAAGTTTAAAGCCTTTTCTTTTGTTTTAAATGCGAAGTAATACACTAGCTCATAATTAGAATGTGAGGTAGTTTGGACTTCTTTATTTTTATGTTGGCTTATTCTTTTATTTAAATCAGAAGAATAACCTACATAATAACCATTACTAGATTGTAGTATATAGACGTAATGCATTGTATTGAGTGCAGCGCACTTTGTAGCTTGCGAATAAGTATAATATTCTTGATTAAAGCCCTACTACGCTAAAGCTTCGTAGGGTCACTATTTCGCAAGCGAAATAGTGGACGATGAGGGATTCGAACCCCCGACATCTACAACGTCAATGTAGCGCTCTACCAACTGAGCTAATCGTCCATGCTTCATATTATAACATAATATCTATAATCTTATAAATGCTTAATTTAGTTAAATACATATCAAAACAAAACACTCTTAAAAATAAGAGTGTTTTGTATAATTTTTTATATTACTAAGTCTTACTTGATCGCCTCAATCGCTTGCTTAGCTGCTTCTGAGAATTCTACATTCTCAAAAGTCAATTTCTTCTCGAGTTTACCATGAGCTAATATCTTAACCTTAGGAGTTTTGCCTAGTCTCATTCTAACTAGACCCGCTGCCACCAAGGTAGTCGGACTAACTAATGTACCAACTTCTAGGATATTAAGATCACTTAGATTGACAGGGATATAGTTAGCTCTAAAGGCCTTGTTGATATTAACTCCGCGTCCGCGAAGCTTAGGTAGCTTCTTGATGACGTCACGCATAGCTGGTCTCCTCTTATTACCAGCACGAGCTGTCTGACCCTTGCCACCACGGCCTGAAGTCTTGCCACGCTTACCGCCACGACCAACTTGTCTCTGCTTCTTGTTCGGATTATCTCTTTTTATTTCGTGTATTAACATATATTTTCTTTTTACTTCTTCTTTGATTAGGCTCTCTCTGAGACTTCGCTAAGCGCCTTCATCGTTGCTCTAGCATTGTTAAGCTTATTCTTAGTGCCGCCGTGGAATTTGGCAGTAACATTAGCGAGACCTGCCAAGCTTAGTATTACTCTTGCTGATGATCCAGCTATGAGACCTTTTTCTTTGTTTGGGGTTATCCAGACTTCTGATGTGTCATACTTAGCTCTGACCTCATGAGCAATGGATTTCTTATTGTCCATCTTAAATCTTATCATATTCTTCTTAGCTGACTTAAGAGCTTTATCCATCGCCGCCTGAGTATCTGTCGCCTTACCAGTACCGAGACCCACTCGACCATTCCTGTCTCCAGCTATCATAGTCACATGTAATGAGAATCTTCTTCCTCCTGAGACTACACGTGTCACTCTCCTAACGTCTATCGCTTTAGAGTCGAATTCTGGCTTTTCTCTTGGAGGTCTTGCTGGTCTCCCACCCTTGCTACCACCTTTGTATGTGCCTCTATTTGCACCAGCATCTCTCCTTACATATCGCTTATCAGATGGCTTATCTGTTGGAGACAGATTATTGACTTCTGTGCTAGCTATTGCTGCAGGCGTGCTTGGTATCACTTCGCTTGCTACTTCACTATTATTATTTATTATTTCTTCTTGCATATATTTTATAATTAGAATTTAAGCCCAGCTGCGCGAGCCGCATCAGCGAGTGCCCTCACTCTGCCCGCGTATCTAAATCCTGATCTATCAAAGACCACGGAGTTTATATTAACTTTTTGAGCTTGCTCGGCTATACTCTTGCCGACCTCGATGGCTTTGCTTGTCTTAGTCATCTTTGTAAGCTTCATATCGCTTGCTGATAAGATGGTGCTCGCCGTATCATCATTAATAAGCTGTGCATAGATATGAAGTCCAGACTTAAAGACTGTTAATCTTGGTCTAAGGCTAGTGCCACTAAGCTCAGTTCTAATTCTCCTATGAAGACGTAGTCTTTTTTGTACTTTAATACTTTTATTTAATTTCATAAATTTACTGTTTAGATTATTTAACAGAATTAAGCAGACTTCTTGCCTTCTTTTCTTCTAATGACTTCACCATCGTACCTGATACCTTTGCCCTTATACGGCTCAGGCTTCTTAAGCTTCTTAACTTGCATTGCAAATTGAGTCACGAGCTCTTTGTCTATACCTTTGATAGTTAGCTCACTTTTGACCGCCTCGACCTTAAGTCCATTTGGAATTTTCATTGTGACTGGGTGCGAGAAGCCGAGAGACATGTTAAGTATATCACCCTTCACATCCCACTTAAATCCGACACCTTCAACTATTAATTTTTTTGTAACTTCTGTCTGCACACCACTTATCATGGCTTTGATTAGAGACATGTAAGTGCCCCATAACGCCTTAGAAGATTTATCATTACGTCTCGGCTCACTAGTTAGCTTGCCCTCGCTTATGGTAAATATCACATCGTCTTTAACAGCGCGACTAAGCTCGCCTAATTTGCCTTTGACCAATATTGCACCATTTTCTAATTTAATCTCTACACCAGTTGGTATAGATATTATTTGTTTTCCTACTCTACTCATATATTTAGAATATTTCAAAAAGTGCTTCACCTCCTGTCTGACTTGCACGAGCAGCTTTACCAGTCATGATGCCTTTGGGAGTAGAAAGGAAGATGTTTCCAAATCCATTTCTAACTTTTTGTATGTCGGTTAATTTGTAATATACTCTTCGACCTGGTTTTGAGATTCTTTTGGTCTCTCTGATTTTGTGTGCACTGTCCTTGTACTCTAATATAACCTCAATTTTATAATCTTCTTTAAGATCGTGGACAGCTTTGATATAGCCTTCCTCTTTGAGAGATTTTAAAATTTCTAAAGTTAGCTTAGAATATGGTACAAGTACTTTTTCTTTTCTAATTGCACCCGCATTACGGAGCGTAACTAGCATATTTCCTATTGTGTCCATATGTGTTTATAATTATTAGCTTATAAATTACCAAGAAGCTTTCTTAATGCCTGGTATCATTCCTTCATTTGCAAGCTCACGGAAACATATACGACAGAGATCAAAGTCTCGCATATACCCATGTTTGCGCCCGCATTTAAAGCAACGACTAACCTTGCGCGTAGAAAACTTTGGCGTCTTTAGAGCTCTTGCGATCACTGAAGTTTTTGCCATAGTTTAGTTTTTAATTTTGTAAAATGATTTTACATCAAAATAGGTATCTAATATTGATTTGGCTGCGAGCATTAATAACTAGCACTCAAAAGTATATTGACTTATCTTGACTTGATTATAATAGCATATTATCACTAAAAATACAAGAGCTTTAACTAGTTACTTAATCTCGTAAGTTATCGTAACATTAGAAGTAGTGGTATTCTCACCTGTCGGTAATGAAGGCGCACTTTCTAATTTTGCACTATCTGCTCTCATAGACATTGTAGAATAATATGGCATAGGAGAATAAGAATCTTCGGAGAATGAAACTATACGCACAAGCTCTACCCCTAACTGTTTTGCTAATAATTCTGCTTTTTTCTTGGCGTCATTTATAGCTTCACCTCTCGCTATATTTTTATAATCTTCATCATTATCTAAAACATAATTAGGACCACTTATCTCATTAATCCCTGATGACGTAATGCTTTGTATTACATCTGACACTTTGGCTATATCTCTAACTTTAACTTCAAGAATTTGTGTGGTCTCATAACCATCTATCTTAGCTACACTATTAGCCGGGTATGAGTACTTGGGATATGACGCATAAGAGCCTGTCTTTATATCTTTCTCATCTACTAGCTTCTTAAGTAGTTCTAGTACTTTGCTACTTTTATTTGAGACAAGAGCTTCGGCGCCCTTAGCATCTTTGCCACTTTCTCTAATAGTAAAATTTATAGTCGCCATGTCTGGCTTAACATCTATCTCAGCTTTCCCATTTACCGTAATAGTATTGGTAGCATTTGCCCCGATTAGCTTACCTTCTTTGTAAGTGTTGTAAGTATAAAAGATTACAAAAAGTGACAAAAGAGTCAGTAGTATAACTTTAACTTTTAATAAGGTATTTTCATTTATTTGATTCATATATCTATTCTATAACTTTTCTATATAATTTACAAGCTCATTGTACACTTTGAGAGACTTGTCGTCAGGAGCTAGCTCAAGAGCCTTCATAGCGTAAGGAAGGGCTATACTCTTATTTTTGACATCTAAGATTAGGAGCCTGGCAATACCAGCATAACATTCAGCGTCATTAGGAGCCATAATACAATACTCTCTATATATTTTAAGCGCACGATCACTATACTTATTGTAACCAGACAAAATAGCAGACTCGTATATATGAGCCATATCTAAGTAAGATTTCTTATTATTTTTTTCTACTAATTCTTCAGCATTCTTAATCAATCTTTCTATTTGTAAATTAAGATTTTGGGTCGAAGTACTATTTTTAATCAGTAATTTTAAATCAATGTCATAAGTTTCTAGATTAGTAGCCAAATTCTGATTGCTAACTTTATCAAAGTTATCAGGATCAAGTAAATAATTATTGATAATACCTAGAAGCATCAAAAATATATTAATAATAAGAAGAGATAAAACTTTATCAGAAAATTTGTAGAATAATAAAGTAGAAATTATAACTAAAGCGTTGAAAATTAATAAGTAAACCAAAAAAATATTGAATCCAAAAATAATTGGTAGTATAAAGCTACTTAGCACAAAAATAAAATAAAATGGCAGCAGCTTCTTCATAATTACTTTATGATATTTTCTAACTTAGGAAGTACAATATTTATAAAATTAACTAATTTACTTAACATACTCTGATCCAAACAAATTTGTCCACTACATAAATTATTATTTATAATATTATTTATGTTATTATTATCAAAAATAAATTCATTTTTGACTAGCATGAGCACAAATCCAGAGCCGTTATCACTACTTAATGCAGTGCCAATAGACTGACCTGCACCGGTGAGCTTTGTCCCTACTCCTATGGTACTTGTAGAGAGAGTGATCTTATCCCCCATGTTTATACTGCCGCCCTCACTTGTTACTCTGACTCCGACTCTGCCTGCGAATGCCACAGGTAACAGATTATTATTTATAGCTCTGCCACTTATTGTATCCACAACACCCACCGCTTGCTTAGCATTTATAGCTCTCATAATACCACGCAGCTCATAATTATCTTGCTTATATGTAGTAGTACTAAACTCCACCACATGTCCTGCCATAAGACCAGTATCATTTGAGATGAAGCTTAAGGCAAAATCTTGATAACCATTTGTGCTTGTACTATTATTTGATTCTGTATTTTTATTTATAATATTATTAATCACGCTCACATACTTAACTGCAGGCTCAGGCCTATCTGACTCATCATACTCATCATTTGTAGTATTACTCGCGTTTTGCTCCCTTTTTTCTATCGCACCTATCTTAGACTCAACATCTCGCAGCCTTTGATCTATTGGGGTTAGGTTAATAGCTGACTCGTTATTGTAAGCAAAACTAAAGCACTTATCTCTGTCAGTCTCACTTTTAAAAATTTTGGACAGTATGCAGTAAGTGTTAAGAGCCGTCGCGTCTACAAAATTGAGATTACGAGTTGATGGTGAGTACACTGTCTTATTACTCGTACTCACAGGCGCGATATCAGCCAAGCTATAAAAAGTGCTTGAGCACAAAAGTATGGTGAGGGCAAGAATATTTTTATGGGCTTTATACATGAATTAATTATATCATCTAAAGAGAGATATTAGTATACTAATCCACAAGATTTATTATTTAGCTAGCATCATACTCTAACTTATAGTATAATAATAACTAAGATGAATCTTAAAACAGCACTCAGATATATTGCTCTCATACTTAGCCTAATTATAATAGTGCTACTATATCTGTATGGTGGCATGGTGTATAATGAGTTATAAATAAATTATGTTTAAAAAAAGAATTTACTTTGTGCGGCACGGTGAGACAACGCTAAATGCTGCCAAAATTAGACAAGGCGAAGCGGGAGGCCTGAGTGACCTCGGTAAAGTACAAGCGAGGTACATAGGTGAGAGGCTCAAGTCATTTGGTATTAATATGATATTTTGTAGCCCGCTCGAGCGCGCGATAGAAACAGCAGAAGAAATATGTAAAGTCCTTAAAAATATTCCTATAGAATACAGCCCACTACTTGTAGAGCGTAAAAATCCTACTCGTATAATAGGTCTAGATTATGATGATCCAGTTACTGTCGAGGCAATTAATTTTATGGACAAAAGCTTTCATGAGCCTGATGCTAGGTGGGAAGATGAAGAGAATTTTGAAGATTTAAAAAAGAGATCAGTCAAGCTGCGTACCTTTCTCGAGAAGAACTGCATAAGCTCCACCCTATGTGTAACTCATGGCATATTCCTCAAAATGTTTTTGTCAGTACTGCTTAAAGGAGAAGACTTGACTGTCGAGGAGTATGTTAAGCTGTCACTCTTTAACCCAGCTGACAACGCTGGTATTACTGTGGTCGAGTATAATCCGCTCAGATTTTTAGGTAATCCTTGGGAAATAGTGGCCTATAATGATACACCTGTAAACATCAAAATAATTTAAGAGGCTAGTACTATACCATCGCTTAGTCTAATTATCCTATCTGCTAGCTTGCCATACTCTTCTTCGTGAGTCACCATGACTATAGTGAGGCCTTCCTCATTTAACTTTTTGAATATTTCTATCACTCTACCGCTATTCTCGAGATCAAGATTAGCTGTCGGCTCATCGGCAAAAAGTATAATCGGCTTATGGGCAATAGCACGTGCTACCGCCACTCTCTGCTGCTCACCACCAGAGAGACCACTTGGTAGATTATCTAATCTATGCCCGAGACCAACATCCTCTAGAGCTTTAGCTGCGTGCAACTTAGCTGAGTTAAATTTGATCCCTTGCTGCATCTGAGGCAGGGCTACATTTTCGAGTGCTGATAGCTCAGGGATGAGTGAGTAATCTTGGAAGACATAACCAAGCTTATAAAGTCTAAAACGAGACTTCTCACTCTCTTTCATATCATGAGTGTTCTCACCTTCAATAATAATCTCACCACTAGTCGGCTCATCAAGTAGTGAGAGCTGATACATACAAGTACTCTTACCCGCTCCAGACCTTCCCATAATAGCTACGAATTCTCCGCTTTTAACTTTTATATCTACCCCCTTCAGCACTCTCGTTATCTTATCACCATCCACAAAAGTCTTAGTCAGGTCTTTGCACTCGATAATGTATTCACTCTTATTCATTAGGACATTATAACATAAACTTTTAATTTGTTTTCGCTGTGCCATGCCGAAGCCTTGTGCGTAGGTCTGGTTTTGATTTTTGTACGAAATTTCCCTTATGTTATAAGGATATCTTAGTAGTGATTTGGGGTATATGTTATTAACAAATTTATTTGACTTATAATGTATATTTTGATATAGTGTAGATACCGAAATAACTATATCGAACGGTCACTGAGTGGCTTGGTAATAAAATACATAGAATAGCATATTGGCAAAATCCGCGAAAGCGGATTTTGTTTTTACTTAAATCTTTTAATTTGTACTTTATACTTTTTTAAATAATCAAAATCATTTTTGAGACTAAGATGCGACGCGCCTGCAAAAATGTCAGCTAGCTGCAACAAGCTATTATTCTTTGAATCCTTAACTCTAATATTTCTTGAAGAAATATTAGAGCCAGTTGTTATGTTAGTGTAAAAATCTTTTAGATAGACTCTATCATGTCCACCATCTATTATTATCTTTGAGTCTGAGAAGTGTTGTTCAAAGGTTTTCAAAAATAAATTAATATAATCCACATAATCAATCTTACCTATAGATTCACCCTCAGACTTATCTTGGTACATGGTACAAATATCAAATTCAACATCCTTAAAGAGTTTCAATACTTCAATTCTTCTTTTTAAACTCAGTTTGTTAAATTTAACCTCTTCTTCGTCATTCATCTTTATCGCCCTTTTATATCTTTTTAAAATTAGAGAAGCTTCTTCAGCTTCTAGATTATCTAAAAACTTAATAGCGGTTAATACAAAGAACCGACTTGAGCCTTCGTTAATTTTAACTCCTGGGTCGCCACTATCATCTATAAAAACTAACATAGTTTATTAAATGCAACTACTCGCAATTTGCCTTGGTGTAAGTGCTTAGGAAGTCTTCTGTGTGGATGAGCTCGCTCTTGTCACTCGTCCTCTCTTTGACCTCTAAACTATTTTCTTTTATAGTCTTCTCTGATACTAAGACTCGCATAGTGATGCCGATGAGATCAGCGTCTGCGAATTTCTCCCCCGCGCTAACACCACTCCTGTCATCCCACATCACTTCTACGCCAGCCTCAATTAATTTATCATAAATATTCTTAGTATAATTATACACCTCATCACCTTCACTCTTATGCAATGAGATTAAGTGTAGCGCGTACGGCGAGATGAGGCTCGGCCATGCGAGTCCCTTGTCGTCCCCATTAATCTCAGCGAGTACTCCCATGAGTCTAGCAGGTCCAATGCCATAACATCCCATTATCACACTACGCATCTCATCATTATCATCAGCATATTTAAGATTAAGAGCATCTGAAAATCTACTACCGAGTGAGAATATGTTACCAACTTCTGATGCCACTTCCATTCTAAGCTCATCTCTACTAACCCCAAGATCAGCTAACACCTCATCATTAAGTACTTCTTTATTAATAGCCAGACCCAATCTATCACATATATATATCTCGTCTTCACCAGCCTCGCACACAGTCTGGAATTCATGAGAATATTTACTAAAAACTCCACCGCTAGCAAATGTTACAAATGTTTTATCTCCAATACCTAGATTTTTAAAAATGTTTACATATGCTTGCTTTATCTTCTCGTAGACTACCCCATGCTCTGATTCATCACGAGCAAAAGAGTACATGTCCTTCATAATAAATTCTCTCGTTCTCATGATGCCACTCTTAGCTCTGGTCTCATTGCGGAATTTATTTTGAAATTGATAAACACTCTTAGGCATATCTTTGTAGCTATTAATATAATTAGAAGCTATGCGTGTAACAGGCTCTTCATGAGTGAATCCGAGTCCGAGTGTAGTGTCATTTTTAAGATTAGTTGTGAACCATACGTCAACATCTTTATTGTCTATCCATCTATTGGTTTGCTTCCAGAGCTGTGGATCTTGTAGTGATGACATTAGCATTTCTTGACCTTCTGCTTTATTCATCTCTTCTCTAATAACTCTCATTACATTATTTAGAACTTTAAGCCCAAGAGGAAGAAAGGAGTACACGCCCGCCATCTCTTTATGTATATAGCCAGCCCTTATTAGTAGCTGTGCATTTTTAGACTGCTCATCTGCAGGCACATCCTTAGAAGTCTTGGTAAATAGCTTTGTGTATTTCATATTTATATTGTTTATAATAACATGTAATTATTATAGCATAAAGTCTGGCTAAAAATTCTCTATAAATTTAAAGAAATTATCTTTGTTAATTATATCAATACTCTTTATTTTATAATCTTTGGCAAAGTCAGAGGGTAGGTTAGCTGAGGTCTTTTTGTATTTTATTTCGGCAACGTTTAGATTGCCATTCTTTTCTAAAACTAAATCTATTTCTTGACCTCCATAATTCCTCCAAAAATAAAAGTTGTAAAATTTATCCTGACTGAGCGACTTCTTGTATATTTCTGCTATTACATAATTCTCCCACACTCTCCCAACATCATCTCTAGTATCCAAGCTCTGGAAATTTTTGATAATAGCATTCCTGATACCAAGATCCCAGAAATAATATTTTTTGGATCTAGACACTTCATTCCTTTTATTGGTCGAATACGCCGAAAGAGAGAAAATGATAAATGACTTTTCTAATATGTCGATATATTTTTCGACAGTCTCTTTGCTAATGCCTAACTGTCTTGCTATCTCACTCTGAGATATCTGATTTCCGATCTGAAAGGCGAGAAGCTGTGCGAGCTTGGCCACCATCTGCGGCTTATTTATACCTTGGAAAGCTAATACATCTTTATAGAGGTAAGAATCAGCCAAGTCCCGAAGCTCTCGCTCTTTCTCCTCTATATCACTTTCTAAAAGTACCTTGGGATAAGATCCATAACTTAGTACTATGTCTAAAGCTTGCTGTGTATAGTCAAACAAATTATTATTTTCTATCTCCTCTACAGTCAAGCTAAAAGCATTAATCGACCTCTTCCTCCCTGCCATAGACTCAGACGTCTTAGAGGCTAGACCAAATGCGGATGATCCTGTAGCTAAGACTCTCACTTGTGGCAAGTTATCATAAATCATTTTGAGTATAGTACCTATACTTGGTATATATTGTGCTTCGTCGATAAATATAAATTTATTATCACCTATGATATTTTTGATACTTAGTAATGTGCATTTTGAGAGCTCGTCTTGGGTGAATTTATCTTCACCATTAACTAATTTCTTGGATCCATTTATTCTATTAAAATAGTCTAGCGAAGCTGTAGTTTTACCTACTTGTCTCGCGCCATATACAATAACTATTCTCTCTTTTTGAAAGGCTTTAGTTATGTTTTCTGACATTAATCTGTCTAGTTTAATATTCTTCATATTAAATATAATATAGCATTTTCTCCGTTTTAAGTCAAATTCGGAGAATAGACTCTCCGAATTAGGTCGAATTCGGAGAAAACTTTTTACTTTCACTTTTAAAGATTACTTTTTAGTTTCTTTTAGTTGCTCCAGTATTTACTGTGTCTTCCTCTTTAAGAGTTTCTCTTGTATCTGTGATCCTTGCTAGCTCACCCTTTAAATATTTGAGCTCATCACTATCCTTGGCTATTCTCTTTTCTAACTCATTTATAACAGCTTGTAGATTAGAGCTGTCATCAACTTTAGCATATGATATACCAAGATAATATATCGCAGCTAGATTCTGACCTCCACTGATAGCGAGAGCATTGCCAAATGAGTCCACGGCTTTGGTGTAATCCTTATTTTGTAAATATAATATACCGAGACTAAGCCTAGCATCTATAGCAGTTGGTGCCACTTGTACTGCCCTTTCACCATAACTGATCGCTTCAGCTAAATTATTTTTGGACGCTTGATACTGTGAGCTTGTAAATAATGCTATAGCAGAATCAGGATTATAATTAAGAGCGTCAAGAAGATACTTAGCTGCCTCTTCCTCTTTGCCTGTACCAAATGAGAGCTTGGCCTTAACCACATCTACATAGTCCTTATCACTAGCTATTAGCCTCGCTTTCTCATAGGCACTGAGAGCATTCTTATATCCATCGTCTCCGATTATAAGTATAGCTCTCTCATAGGCATTACCTAGAGCCATATAATTACGAGCTGACCTGCCATCATACTTAATAGCAGCACTCGCATCATCTATAGCACTAGTCACATATTCTTTATAAATATTAGAAGCGGCTGCAGTAGTAGTCGAGTTACTTTCTAAGAATTTATTAATCATGGCGTTAGTGACCTCTATGCGCGCAAGATAATACTCG